>JACRIP010000141.1 GCA_016220045.1 Planctomycetota bacterium | reverse complement strand
GGGGGAGCGACCGCCGGCGGCGGCGCGGCGCCGACCGCGGGCGAGCTTGGGGAGGGCGGGGGAAAATTCGCTTGACAGCGCGCGTCGGCGAAACTACCATACGCGCCTCATGTCCGCGGGGGTGTAGCTCAATTGGTTAGAGCATCGGACTGTCGATTCGAAGGCTGCGGGTTCGAGTCCCGTCACCCTCGCCACACAAGGCCCGGCGCAACGAAAGATTGCGCCGGGCCTTGTGCGTTTGGGTGTGCGCTCGAGGGGGTGGACTCTCGGGGCCGGCCGGCGGGCGCTGGGGTCGAGGGGGACGCGGCTGCCCAGGGCCCACGGATTCCTCGCCCTCACCCTAATCCCTCGTCCCCGGCCCGCTGCCCTGACTTCTGACCCCTCGTCCCTGACCCCTCGTCCCTCATCTCGCCGGCCCGCGCCGCGCCGGCGAAAATTACGCTTGATCATGCGCCCGCCCGGCACTACAATCCTCCCCCCTTGGCCGGCGCGGCCGGCGATTCCGGATCGGGGTTCGGGTCACCTGCGCGGAGGTTGCGAATGTCTGGGAAGAGAGCGCTGCTCGTCGCCCTGGTGTTGTGCGCGGCCGGCTCGGTCGCCTGGGCCTGGCCCACCGATCGCACCTTCGGCCCCTACCTGCAGAGCCCCACCGCCACCAGCATGATCGTCTGCTGGGTCACGGCGACCGCCGGACCGAGCACGGTCTCCTACGGTACCACCCCCGCCCTCGGCGCCACCGTCACCGTAGCCGCGCCCGTCAAGGAACACCAGGTCGCCCTCTCCGGCCTCACCCCCGCTACGACCTACCACTACTCCGTCAGCGGCGGCGGCTTCTCCGGCTCCGGCACCTTCAAGACCGCCGTCACCGGCGCCGCTCCCTTCAGCTTCGTCGCCATGGGGGAGACCCACACCGAGGAGGCGGTCTCCCACTTCGCCGAGGAGGTCCTCGCCGCTTCGCCCCAGCTCATCGTCGACGCCTCGGATCAGGTGGATTCCGGATCGAGCCGCGATGAGTGGGACCGCTACTTCGCGATCGGCAGCGCCTTCTACCCCCATGTGCCCGTCCTCAACGCCGTGGGGAACCACACCTACCTCTTCAGCAACGGCTATCCGCTGCCCGCCTCGCTCGGCACCGCCGAGTTCAAGCGCATCATGAAGAGTCCCGGCAACGAGGAATGGTATTCCGTGCGCTGCGGCAATACCCAGTTCATCGCGCTCAACAGCACCTGGTACTTCGAGAACCCGGCGCGCATCTTCAAGCAGCAGAAGGACTGGCTGAAGAGCACGCTGATCGCCGCCACCGACGGCGTGGACGACCCCACGTACAAGGTCGTCTTCATGCACATCCCGACCTGGTCCTCCGGCCCGCTCTACCGCGAAGCCCTCGAGCGCCTCGCCATGCGCCGCTACTTCATGCCGCTGTTCGAGACCTACCACGTCAATCTGGTCATCGCCGGGCACGACAAGATCAACGAGCACTCCCTCAAGAGCGGCGTCCACTACGCGCAGATCGCCACCGGCGAGCTTGGCCACCCCGTCGAGACGCCCAACCCGCACTCGCTCTTCGTCGAGCCGGCCACGCGCGCCATTCTGGTCGCGGACGTGACGCCCTCCGGGATGACGTGCAAGTACGTCACCGCCGAGGGCGTGGTGCTGCATAGCTGGACGATCCCGGCGAGCACGCCGTAGCCCCGCTCCGGGAGGCGGTCGCAAAAGCCCCCGGTACGCATGGTGGACCGCTCGGAACCCACCGGTCCAGTGGGGGCGGGCCTTGTGCCCACCCCATGGTGGCACGGATGACAACCGTTGCTGGGCCGGCCACGATGGGGCGGCCACAAGGGCCGCCCCTACAGACGATTTCCGCCAGGTACCGCGCGGCGGGTTCGGCGTGATCCTTTTGCGACCGCCTCCCAGGCCCTGTTCGCAATCACCCCGCGAGCCGGCATCGCGCGCCTGCGCCGCGCCGGCCCCGCCCCTCCGCCCCGCCCGACTACCCGCTCATTCCGCCGTGTGCAGCCGCTCCACCTCGTCGATTGACGTCACCCCCTGCGCCACCAACTGCGCCCCGTGCTCGCGCAGGCCGAAGAACTCGATCTCCTGGATCGAGCGCTTGAGCGAGTCGAGCGTCGGCGACTTCATGATCGCGTTGCGCATCTCGTCCACCACGCTCAAGAGCTCGAACACGCCGCGGCGCCCGAAATAGCCGGTCTTCAGGCAGCGCGGACAACCCACCGGATCGAAGATCTCGAGCATCATCCCCGCCCCCGAGCCCAGCCGCTCCACCTCCTCCGGAGTCGGCGCGCGCCCCTGCTTGCACGCCGGACAGAGCACCCGCACCAGCCGCTGCGCCAGCACCAGGTTCAGGCTCGACCCCACCAGGTAAGGCTCTACCCCGAGATCGAGCAGGCGGAAGATCGTCCCCAGCGTGTCCTTCGCGTGAACGGTGGAGAGCACGAGGTGCCCGGTCATCGCCGCCTGCATCGCCGTGCGCGCGGTCTCGGCGTCGCGGATCTCGCCGATGAAGATCACGTCCGGGTCTTGCCGCAGGATCGAGCGCAGGAGCGTGAGCATCGAGTTCCCCTTCTCCACATCCACCGGGAACTGCGTAATGCCCTCGATTTCGTACTCGATCGGGTCCTCGATCGTGACGATGTTGCGCCGGCCGCGGTCGATGTCGCGCAGCGTGGCATAGAGCGTCGTGGTTTTCCCCGAGCCGGTCGGGCCGCACACCAGGATCATGCCCTGGTCCTGTTGCGAGACGCGCTGGACGCCGTCGTACATCCAGCCGGGCAGGTTGAGGTCGGCCAGCTCGCAGGGCGCCAGCAGCGGGTCGAGCACGCGAATGACCAGCTTCTGGCCGCGCATCGCCGGAGTAAAGGAAACGCGGTAGTCTACGCGGCGACCGGGGAGGGAGGCTGCGAAGTGCCCTTCCTGCACGATACTGTGCTGAGCGATGTCGATTTCGCTGAGGACCTTGACGGTGCGGCTGATGCGGATCGCCATGGTCGGATCCACGCGGTTGACTTCGACCATGACCCCGTCGACGCGCAGGCGCAGCAGGGCGTGATCGAGCTTGGGCTCGAGGTGGATGTCGGTGGCGCGCGCGCGGATGCCGTTCAAGAGCATCGCGCGGAGGAGGCGGATCGTGCTGGTGGCCTCGGAAGCGGCATCGCCGTGCGCGCTGGTCTCCTCCGGGTGGACGACCAGACCCTGGGCGTTGACGAGCAGGAGGTCGTTCTCGCCGACTTCCCAGGGACTGGGGGGCTGGGCGGCGCCGGCCCCGGCGCCGCCGGGCGGCGTGCGGGGGAGGACGGCGGTCGGCCGGTCG
>JACRIP010000138.1 GCA_016220045.1 Planctomycetota bacterium | reverse complement strand
GCCAGGTCGAGCGCGCCGCGCGCCGCGGCGAACCCTTCCCGATGCACGAGCGCGAGGCAGGCGCGCTCGGCCGGCTTGCCGTCGGCGCCGTGGAAATAGCTCTTCGCGATCTCGAAGAAGCCGGGCGCCTCCGCCGCGTGGGCGTCGTTCGTGCGCGCGACCAGGAGCAGCCCGGGCAGCACGCTCTTGCGCAGCATCGTCCCGACCTTGCCGTCGCGATTCAGGAGCCCCACCGGCGCGCCGTCGCCCGCCCAGGCGAAGTCCTCGACGTAGCGCTCGTCGAGGAAGGAGTGCGTCAGGCACTCGAAGAGGCCCGCGCCGACCAGCAGCTCGCGCGTGCGGCGGCGCATCCGGTCGACGGTCGATTCCGGCACCGGCGCGATGCGTACGCGCGGCGTGGTCGGGATACGGTCATAGCCGTAGATCCGGGCGATCTCCTCGCCCAGATCGGCCTCGAGGGCGACGTCGGCGCGATGGGCGGGCACGCGCACCTCCCAGCGCTCGTCCGATTCGGAGAGGAGCTCGAAGCCGAGGCCGCGCAGGATGCGGCTCACGAGGGCGGACTCGATGCGGCGGCCGAGCAGCTTCTCGAGGCGGGCGGCGCGCAACGTCACGCGCCGGTCCTCGGGCTTCCAGGACCCGACGTCGACGAAGGAGGGGACGATGAGGCCGCCGGCGACCTCCTTGATCAGCGCGGCGGCGCGGCGCGCCACCCAGTCCAGTTGCGCGGGATTGACGCCGCGCTCGAAACGGTAGGAGGAATCGGACTTGAGCGCGAGCTCGCGCGAGGTGCGGCGGACGCTCGCGGGCGCGAAGTACGCGCACTCCAGCAGGAGGTCGGTGGTGCGCTCGGAGACTTCGCTCTCGGCGCCGCCCATGACGCCGGCGACGGCGACCGGGCCGCGGCCGTCGGCGATGACGAGGTTGGCCGGGGAAAGACCGTAGGTCTTGCCGTCGATGGCGGCGATCTTCTCGCCGGCGCGGGCGCGGCGCACGGCGATGCGGCGCTCGGCGAGCTTGCCGAGGTCGAAGGCGTGGAGCGGCTGGCCGGTCTCGTAGAGGACGAAGTTGGTGACGTCGACCACGTTATTGACCGTCAGCAGGCCGACCGACTCGAGGCGCTTGACGAGCCAGGCGGGCGAGGGGGCGACGCGCACGCCCTTGAGCACGCGCGCGATGTAGCGCGGGCACAGCTCGGCCTCCTCGATGGCGACGCGGACGCCGTCGGCCTCGGGGCGCGCCTCGGAGGGGACCTCGACCTTGGGCAGGCGCACGTCGGCGCCGGCGAGGAGCGCGACTTCGCGCGCGACGCCGAGCAGTCCCAGGCAGTCGGGGCGGTTGGCGGTCAGCTCAAGCTCGAATTGCAGCTCGCCCCCGTCGAGCGGAGTCATGGCCTCGACCTTGAGCCCGGCGTTGGTCAGGAGTTCCTCGAGCTTGGCCGGCGCGATCTCGCAGCGGCAGTATTCGTGAAGCCAGGAGAGCGTGAATTTCATGGTCGTCCCTCAAGTCTCATCGTGATGGTCTACCGTATCCACTGTATGAGAACCCGGTTCTCGACCTTGCGAAAATCGGGATCGGCGGTCAGGATGGCTCCGCCCAGCGCGCGCGCAGTCGCCGCCACGTATGCATCCACGTACGGAATGCCGGTTTCGAGTTTGAAGCGGCCGGCGGAAACGGCGAGGTCGCGCGAGACGCCGTGCAACACGAGTCCGAGGCCGTCCACCCCCTTGAGGAAGCGCTGGGATGCGATCGCGCCATGCCGCTGCTCGATGCGATAGACGATCTCGCCCAGCGTCACGAGGTTGAGGAACGCGCGGCATTCATTCTTTCGCGCGGCCAGCAGCGTGCGCCGGACCTCGGCGTGCCCGGGCTCGACCAGGAGCCAGGCCAGGAGCGCGGAGGCGTCCAAGACTACTGTTTTCGCGCTCGGCGTCACGACGGTGCTCCTCGATCAGCTCATCCACCAGACTCGGGCCCGGGCCCTTGAGCATGCCCTCCATCCACACCAGCGGATCCCCCACGTCCACCCACACGCTCATCAGGTCGCGATCGGCGACCTGAAAGGTCAGCGACTGGCCGGTGCGGATCCCGAAGTGGGTCCGCAGCGCCTTGGGAATCACCACCTGGCCCCGCGAAGAGACCCGGGCCGTGGCCTGCAGCGGGGGCGCCGGCGTCGCCGGGGACCGGCCCTTCGTCCGCGGTGTCTTCATCTTGCAGCCTCCAGAGTGTTCGGATATCTTACTCTGGACCCCAAAAGTAAGTCAAGCAGGGCCCGGCGCAAGACGGCGCGGCGGCCCGCGTCGCGACCGGTCAGAACTGCCTCAGGAACCGGTAGTGGTTCTCGGTGAACAACCGGATGTCGTTGACGCGGTGCTGCAGCATCGCGACCCGCTCGACGCCCATGCCGAAGGCGAAGCCGGTGTAAACTTCCGGATCGATGCCGACGCCCGCGAGAACCTTCGGATGGACCATCCCGGACCCCAGGATCTCCAGCCACCCGCTGGTGCCGCAGACGTTGCAGCCCTTGCCGCCGCAGAAGATGCACGAGATGTCGACTTCGGCGCTCGGCTCCGTGAACGGGAAGAAGGACGGCCGGAAGCGCATGCGCACGTCGTCGCCGAAGAACTGACGGGCGAAGATGTGGAGCACGCCCTTCAAGTCGGCGAAGGACACGTCCTCGTCGACCAGCAGGCCTTCGACCTGGAAGAACATGTTCATGTGGCGCGCATCGACGTCGTCGGGGCGGAAGACCTTGCCCGGCACGACCACGCGGATCGGCGGCTTCTGCCCTTCCATCACGTGGACCTGGACCGGCGAGGTGTGGCTGCGCAGCAGGTGCGTTTTTTCGGCGGTGTAGAAGGTGTCGAAGGAATCGGCCGACGGGTGGTCGATGGGGATGTTCAGCGCGGCGAAATTGTAATAGGGGGTTTCGATCTCCGGGCCGTAGGCAGTCGAGAAGCCGAGGCGGGCGAAGGCCTCGCAGATCGCCTGCTGGGTCTCGTAGATGAGGTGGTAGCGGCCGCGGGCGGGGGCGCGCCCGGGGAGAGAGACGTCGAAGGCGCGGTCGCGCGCGACGGCGCCGGGCGCGGCGCCCAGGGCGGCGAGCCGGGCGTTCACCTGATCTTCGACCCAGGGTTTGAGCGCATTGAGCGCCGCGCCGGCGGCGCCGCGCTCCTCGGCGGGCAGCGCGCCGAGCCGCGCGAAGAGCTCCCGCACCCGGCCCTTGCGCCCGAGCGCGTCCGCGCCCAGCCCCTTCACGGCCGTCGCGTCCGCGGCGCCCGCCAGCTTCCCGGTCAATTCGCGCTTCAGCGCGTCGATCTCGTCGTTCAACGGCATATGCTTCCCCAACCACGAGGAATCCGCGGGCAGGCGCTCCGGCCGATGCCGCGGTCACTCACCCTTCGAGCGCAGGCGAGGACGCCTGCACCACAATTCCCGGGCGGACCTGCCGGGAGGGGCGGTCGCAACCGGCGTCGGCGCTGCAAAATCGGGGACTCGCCCGCGCCGAGCGACCCTCCGGCTCGGCGTCCCGTTCCGGTCCGCAAATGGAAAGGGGCGCACCGTCGTGCGCCCCTGCGTGTTTCACCTGGTACGAATCGGGTGCAACCCCTACGACGCGACGGCAACGGCCTTCGGCTTCTTCGCCACCCCGGGGACTTCCTTGGCGGCGGCGGCAAGCTTCGTAAACGCGCCCGGATCGTTGACCGCGATCTCCGCCAGGGTGCGGCGATCGAGGACGATGTTCAGCTTCTTCAGCGCGCCGATCATCTTGGAATAGGAGGTCCCGTTCTCCTTGGCGGCGGCGGCCAGACGCACGATCCACAGCGCGCGGAAATCGCGTTTCTTGATCTTGCGGCCATGGAAGGCGTACTTCCCCGCCTTCTGCAAGGTTTCCTTCGCGGCACGGTACTGCTTGCGGCGCCCGCCCTGCAACCCCTTGGCGCGCTTCATCAGCTTGCGCGTCCTGCGGTGGCGCGGAACGCCGGATACGGCTCTGGGCATCTTCCTCTTCTCCTACAGCCATCGCCCGAGGCTGGCGCCCGGGGCGGGTGATGGTTCCTACTTGGCCTTCTGCACGAAGGCCGGCGCCTTGCCTGCGCCCGCGGCCGGGTTCACCGGCGCGGCCGCCGCGGCCGCCTTCGTCTCCTCGGTCACGTACACCGCGGCCTCCCGCAGCGCCGGCAGCCGCAGCGAACGCCGCAGCTTCACGCCGAACATCGTCCCCTGCACCACCGCCTTGCGCAGACTGCGCTTGCGCTTCCGCGTCCGCCCCGACAGCAGGTGCTTCCGGTTCGCCTTGTTGCGCTTCACCTTCCCCGTGGCAGTCACCTTGACCCGCTTGGTTACCGCCTTGCAGGTCTTCTGCTTCGGCATCGTCCGTTCCTTTCCTTCACTACTTCGGCGTGAAGCACATGGTCAGGTGGGTGCCGTCCATCGACATCGGCTTCTCCACCTTCACCAGTCCTTCGAGTTCCTTCCCAAACCTCAGCATCAGTTCGCGGCCGATCTCGGCGTGGACCACCTGCCGGCCACGGAACACCATGTTCACCAGCACCTTGTCGCCGTGCGAGATGAAGTCCTTCGCGTGCTTCACCTTGACCAGGAAGTCGTGGTCCTCGGTCATGGGACGCAGGCGGATCTCCTTGATCTTGACCACGTGGGCCTTCTTGTGGCCCTGCTGGGTCTTTTTTTTCTGCTCGTATTTGTACTTGCCGTAGTCCATCAGTCGGCAAACGGGCGGCTCGGCCTCCGGTGCAACCTCCACCAGGTCGAGGTTGCGCTCCAAGGCCATGGCCCGCGCCTCCTCGATGGTCGGCTGTCCGAGCTGGTTCCCCGCATCGTCCACCAAACGGACCCGTCGGGCCCTGATCTCCTCATTGATCCGGAATTCGCCGCGACTGATGGGGCACCTCCACGCAAAACGACTCTCCTCCCGGCGCCCGCCCGAGTGCCCGCTCGGGTCTGTGCCGGATGCGGCGGGACCTCCCCGCCGCAAATGCGTTCGGGCGCGTCCCGCCGCGCCCCATCGATCACACCCGCTCGCGCAGGCGCGGATGCATCTTCTCGAGCAGCGCGTCGAGCCCGAGCGTCGATTGCTCGCCCGTCCGCTCGCGCACCGCCACCGTCTTCTGCGCCGCTTCGCGCTCGCCGACCACCAGCATGTACGGCGCCTTCTGGAGCTGCCACTCCCGGATCTTGTGGTTCACGCGCTCGTTGCGCGCGTCCAGCTCGACCCGGAAGCCCGCGGCCCGCAGCCGGTCCCGCACCTCTTCCGCATACGCCACGTGCGGGTCCGAAATCGGCAGCACCGCCGCCTGTACCGGCGCCAGCCACAACGGAAACGCCCCGCCGTAATGCTCGATCAGCACGCCGAAGAAGCGCTCGATCGAACCCAGGAGGGCGCGGTGGATCATGTACGGCCGGTGCGTCTTCCCGTCGTCGCCGACGTACTCCAGGGCGAAGCGCTCCGGCAGGTTGAAATCGAACTGCACGGTCGAGCACTGCCACGACCGGCCGATGCAGTCCTTGATCTTCAGGTCGATCTTCGGGCCGTAGAAGGCCCCGCCGCCTTCGTCCACGCCGAAGGCCAGGTTCTCCTTCGCCAGCGCCCGCCGCAACGCTTCCTCGGCCATCGCCCAGTCCTCGGGCCGGCCTACGGACTTCTCCTTGGGACGGGTCGCCAGGTAGACCTCGTATTCCTTGAACCCGAAGGTCCGCAGCATGTGGAGCACGAACTTCAGCACGCGGCAGATCTCCGCCTCGACCTGGTCGGGCCGGCAGAAGATGTGCGCGTCGTCCTGCGTGAAGCCGCGCACGCGCAAGAGGCCGTGCAGCACGCCCGGCTTCTCGTAGCGGTAGACCGTGCCCAGCTCGGCCCAGCGGAAGGGCAGTTCGCGGTAGGCGCGCAGCCGGTTCTTGTACATCAGGATGTGGAACGGGCAGTTCATCGGCTTGAGGTAGAACTCCTTCTCGTCCACCGTGATGGGCGAGTACATGTTCTCCTTGTAGAAGCCGAGATGCCCCGAGGTCTCCCACAGGTGCGCGCGCGCGATGTGCGGCGAGAAGAGCAGGTCGTAGCCGTTCTTCAGGTGCTCCTGGCGCCAGAATTCCTCGACCAGGTAGCGCACGAGTGCGCCCTTGGGATGCCAGTAGATGAGCCCGGCGCCGGCCTCCTCGTGCACGGAGTAGAGGTCGAGGTCCTTGCCGATGCGGCGGTGATCGCGTTTCTCGGCCTCCTCGATGCGGCGCAGGTACTCTTCGAGGTCCTTCTTCTTGGCGAAGGCGGTCCCGTAGATGCGCTGGAGTGAGGCTTTCGCCTGATCTCCGCGCCAGTAGGCGGCGCTGGTGCGCAGGAGCTTGAAACAGCCGACGCGGCCGGTCTCGGGGAGGTGCGGGCCGCGGCAGAGGTCGGTCCATTCGCCCTGGCGGTAGAAGGAGACGCTGTCGCCGGGGAGTTCGTCGATGAGTTCGACCTTGAAGGACTGGCCGGCGGCGGCCATGGCCTTGCGGGCCTCTTCCTTGCTGAGGTCGACGCGCTCGAAGCGCTTCTTCTCGGCGATGATCTTCTCCATCTCTTTTTCGATGACGGGGAGATCGTCGGGCGTGAAGGGGCGGGCGACTTCGAAGTCGTAGTAGAAGCCGTCCTCGATGGTCGGGCCGATGCCGAGTTTGGTGCCCGGGAAGAGGCGCATGACGGCTTCGGCGAGGATATGGGCGGTCGAGTGGCGCATGACATCGACGCCCTCGGCGGCGCTGTCGGTATGGATTTTCAAGGCGACGTCCCCGGCGAGTTTGCGCGAGAGGTCGGCGGGGGCGCCGTCGACGTCGGCGAAAATCGCGGCCTGGGCGAGGCGTGGACCGATGGCGGCGGCGACTTCGGCGACGGTGACGCCGTCGGTGAATTCGCGAATGGAGCCGTCGGGGAGCTTGACGCGGGCCATATGGGGGGTCCGTTGGGGTTTCCGGGGCATGGAAAGGCGGAAAGTTAACCAGGAAGGGTCGGTTGTGTCAAGGAGTAAAGCGCGGAGGACGGAGGACGGAGGACGGAGGACGGTGGACGGTGGACGGGGGGCGGTGCACGGTGGGCGGTGGACGGTGGGCGGTGGACGGTGGACGGTGGACGGTGGACGGTG
>JACRIP010000137.1 GCA_016220045.1 Planctomycetota bacterium | reverse complement strand
CGTCCAGGGCGGCCCGCAACCGCAGCGCGGGCACGCACGCGGGCTCGCGCGCCAGCGCCGCCTCCGCGTCCGCGCGCGCCGCCTCCAGTTCCCCCGCCCGGCGCCGCGCCTCCCCGCGCCGCGCCGGCCCCGGCCCCGACGCCGGCTGCCGCTCGGCCAGCCGATCAAAGACCGCCACCGCCTTTGGCCAATCCTCCACCGCCAGCCAGGCCTCCCCCAGCCGCTCCCGCGCCCCCGGCGCGTCCGGCGCCCGCGCCAGCACCTGCTCCAATACCTGTGCCTCGCGCCGCCGATCCCCGCGCCCATGCCACAGGTCCGCCGCCGCCACGAGCGCCAGGTCCGAGTCCGGCACGCGCGCGAGCACCTCGCGCAGGTCCGCAATGCACCCCTCCTCGTTCCCCTGCGCCCGCCGCGCCTGCGCCCTCAGGTAATGAGCGTAGAGCGCGCCGGCGCCCCCCTCCCCGCCCGCGCCGCCTGCCCCGCCCGCGCGGCCGGCTACGGCGATCGCCTGGTCAAGCTCCCGGGCCGCCTGGTCCGGCTTCCCCGCTTCCAGGAAAAGCTCGCCGCGCCGCACCCAGATCTCCGCCGCCGTGGGATCGGCCTTGGCCGCGCGCGCCAGCTCCGCCAGCGCCCGGTCGACGTCCACCGTCAGGAAGGAGCGCTGATAGGCCTCGCTCCACTCCCGCTCGCCGCGCCGCGCCGCGCCCCCGGCCGCCGCCGCCGTGCGCTGGGCCGCTTCCGCCGCCGCCTTCGCCTCGCTCGCCTCCTTTTCGCGCGCACCCAGTTCCCCTTCCAGCACGGCAACCCGCGCCTGCGCCTCGCCCAGCTCCCGCGCGCGCGCCTCCAGCCCGCTCTCCGCGCTCGCGCGCCGCCGCACCTCCTCCATGTAGACCGCCGAACTGCGCAGCCGCTCCCGCTCCGCCTCCTCGTACGCCCGCGTCTTGGCCGACACGTCCGCGTGCGCCCGCCCCAGCGCGTCCGCCGACCACGCGACCAGCCCGGCGACCACCGCCAGCGCGGCCGTCACGGTCAAGACCACCGAGGCATGACGCCGCAACCGCCGCGCGACGCGCTCCAGCCGACCCGGCGGCCGCGCCAGGATCGGCTCGCCCTCCAGGAACCGCTCCAGGTCCTCCGCCAGCGCCAGCGCGCTCCCGTAGCGCCGCGCCGGGTCCTTCTCCATCGCTTTCAGGATGATGGTCTCGACGTCGCGATGGAGCCGCGCGGCCAGGGTGCGCGGCGCGGGCGGCGGATCGTTGAGCACCGCCACCAGGATCTTGTAGGCGTTCTCCCCTTCGAAGGGCGGCCGCCCGGTCAGCACGTCATACAGCGTTGCCCCGAGAGCGTACACGTCGGTCCGCGGCCCGATCTCGCGGTGCGTGCCGCCCGCCTGCTCCGGCGCCATGTAGGAGGGCGAACCCAGGATCTGGCCGGAGAGCGTGAGCTGCGAGCGCGAATCGATCTCCTTCGCGAGGCCGAAATCCGCGATTTTCGCCTGCGGCGGGCCCTCCGGCGCGCCCTGCGGATCGCCCGCCGCG
The DNA here is from genome assembly GCA_016220045.1 of Planctomycetota bacterium. GTDB lineage: Bacteria > Planctomycetota > MHYJ01 > WSZJ01 > JACPWG01 > JACRIP01. Next base: position 1,591 of record JACRIP010000137.1, on the reverse strand, counting down.
CCGGCGTCCTCCCCGTTGCGCGCCTGGACCATGATGTTGTGCGGCTTGACGTCGCGGTGGACGATGCCGTGCTCGTGCGCGTAGTGGAGCGCCCGCGCCACGTCGCGGACGACGCCCACGAGCGTGCGCACCGGCACCTTGCGGTCGCGCGCGTAGCGGCGCAGGGTCGCGCCGTCCAGGTACTCCATCGCGATGTAGTACCGGCCCTCGGCCTCGCCGACGTCGTAGACCGCGACGATGTTCGGATGCGTCAGCCGCGCCGCCGCCTGCGCTTCGCGGAAGAACCGCCGCACGCCCTCGGCGTCGCATTCGCCCTCGGCCAGGATCTTGAGCGCGACGATGCGGTCGAGGTCCGGCTGCAGGGCTTTGAAGACCGTGCCCATGCCGCCGCGCCCCAGCTCCGAGAGGACGACGTAGCGGCCGAAGGCCTTGCCGAGGAGCGGCGACGGGGTGTGTCCGCTCGGGATCGAGGGTTCACCCGATCCTGCGCCCGCGCCCGCGGCGGTGGCGGCGCCGTCCTCCACCAGGACCGGGGTGACGGTGGAGGAGGAAACGCGGGAGAGGGCGCCGTCCGGCTCGGTGGCGGAGCCGACCCCCGGCGCGTTGCGGTCCGCGGGCGCGGGGGACGGGGCCGCGGCCAGCGCCCGGTCGCGCGCGGCAAGCAGCAGGTTCCACTGCCGCGCGCCCAGCCCGCCGCGCGCCCGCAGGACGGACTCCACCGCCCCCGGCGCGTCGGCACGCCCGGCCTGCGTCAACAGCTCGACCACCTCGGCGCGCGACAACAAGCCGAGATGAAGGCCTTGCATCGCCAGCCAGTAGTCCGCCGGCCCCAGTCCGCCCGCCATGGGCCTACTTCGCCTCTTTCCAGAGCTTCTCGAAGCGATCCTGGAAGAGCTTGGCGGTCGCCGCGTCCTCCACCAGGAGCACGTTCTCGTGGTTCTCCTCGTCGGCCAGTACCGTCCAGTTGTAACTGCCGGTGAGCACGCGCTGGCCGTCGATGACGCAGTACTTGTGATGGAATTTCGGCGCGTCGGCGCCGCCGCCCGGCAGGTCCAGGAGCCGCACGTCGACGCCCCCGTCGCGTAGGGTCTTCTCCTGGCCGAAGGAAGACTTCACCTGATGCGCATCCAGGATCACGCGGACCTTGACGCGCTTGGACATCTTGATCAGCGCTTGCGCGAGGGCGGGGTAGGTGAACTGGTACATGGCGACGACGATCTCCCGCTGCGCCGACTCGAGCTGGTCGACGATCATCTTCCCCATCGGACGCTCTTTCCCGCCGGGCGAGAAGAAGGCCTTGACCACAGGGGCGGCGTTCATGCTCGAGAGCTCGGCGGCGCAGAGGGCGCAGAGCAGGGCGGCGGAGAGGGCGGGCCAGAAGCAGCGGCGCATCAACGGAGCTCTCCCAAGGGGGCAAGGGCGGCTGGAGGGACGGAAGGCCGCATTCTAGCAGGGGCGCAGGGCAAGTCAATGGCGGGGGACGGGTGCATGTCCGGTATTGTCGACGCGCTTGTCCCCTCGATCTCCACACCGGCGACGCAGAGTACTGTGCCGCTACAGCGGGCGTACCTTGGCGGCAGCCTGGCCTCCG
>JACRIP010000140.1 GCA_016220045.1 Planctomycetota bacterium | reverse complement strand
GCCCGCCCGACGGTGGAATGGCCGATGCGGACCGCCTGCGGCCCGCCATGCCAGGGCGCCCACAAGGGGCGCCCCTACAAGCAAGCGCGCATTTCGGAAACCCTCGGGAGCGGCGCAGCCCGCATGAAGCCTGCGCCGCGAGGTCTCCGCGGCCGACATCCCGCAGGAAACCGCGAAGGAGCCCTGTGACCGCCGCCCTTGAGCTGTCGAATCCGGAGCGTACCTCCGCGCCTGCCGCCGGCGCGTCGGGCGGAGCCCCGCCCGCGCCGGCGCCGGCGGGCCTCACGACCGCGCTGATCGACGCGCGCGCGCCCGGGGCGTGGTTGCGCGTGGGCGGCGGCCCGCTGGTCCAGCGGCAGGTGCGCGTGCTGGCGCGGCTGGGCGTGAAGCGGTTCGTCCTCCTGTGTCCACCCGAGCGCACCGGGCGGCATGTGCCGGCCGCGCCGCGCGGGACCGAGCTGGCGAGCGGGACCGATCCGGCCGCCTGGGCGGCGGCGGCCGCCGCGACCCCCGGGCCGGTGCTTGCCGTGCGCGCCGAGTACCTGATCGACCCGCGACTCTGCGAGGAGCTCTGCCGACCGGGCCCGGAGCGGCGGCTGCCCGGAGCGCTCGACGCGACGACGGGACTGGCCGCGGCGGCGCTCGAGGCGACGCGCCTCGGCGCCGGACTCGGCTGGGAGTACGGCCCGGCCGCGACCTTGCCGTGCGTGGAGACGGCGGCGATCGACCTCCACCACCGCGAACAGCGCACGCGCGTGCCCCTCCACCTGCGGGAGATTCGCACCCCAAGCGAGGCGCGCCGCGCCACCTGGGACCTGATCCTCGCCACGCAAAAAAAAGTGCAGGACCTGCCGTCGGAGTACATCGATCCGCCGTTCGAGAACGCCATCACCTACGCGCTGTGCGCCACGCCGGTCACGCCCAACCAGGTCACCTACGCCTGTTTCCTGATCGCCGTCGGCATCGGCTGCCTGTTCCTGAACGGGTGGTTCGTGCTCGGAGCGTTCCTCACCTACCTCGTGGAATGGCTCGACGGCGTGGACGGGAAGCTGGCGCGGGTGAAGCTGATCTTCTCGAAGCTCGGGGAGTTCGAGTCGGTCTTCGACTATTTCTACGAGAACTTCTGGTGGTTCTCGATCACCTGGGCCACGGCCGGACTCGGGTATGGACTGGATGCGTGGCGCGCGGGCGGGTTGCTGATGGCGGCGGACCTGGTCGAGAACATCCTGGTGACGATCTGGAGCCTGCGCGGCGCGCGCTCCAGCCTGGACGAGCTCGGACCGCTCGACGCGCGCTTCCGCCGGATCGGCGGACGGCGCAACATCTACTGCGCGATGTTCCTGGTCGGGTACCTGGCGGGCGCGCCCTACGGCACGCTCTGCGCGGTGGCGGCCTGGGCGGTGACGACCGCGACCTGGCACAGCGTGCGGCTGGTGCAGAACTGGCGCCGGGCACCGGGGCTGCGGTAGGCGTGGGTGATGCGCGCATACCCTCTCCCCGACCCTCCCCCACTGCGGTGGGGGAGGGAGTGCGCGCGGGTGCGGGGGGCGTGGGTAGTGCGCACCTGCCCTCTCCCCGACCCTCCCCCACTGCGGCGGGGGAGGGAGTGCGCGCGGGTGATCCGTTGGGACTGAGGTTCGAATGAAGCTGTTTCACCGCCTGATGCTGGGACTCGGGATCGGGCTGTTCGCGTGGCTGCTGTGGCAGTGCGGCCCGGCCACGCTCTGGGGCGCGCTGGTCGGCTTCGGCTGGATGATCGTGCCCTTCGTCCTGCTGGAGGGCGTGGCGGACGTCTTCCACTCGTGGGGGACGCGCTTCGCCTTTCGGCGCGGACACCGCGGCATCGCGATCCTGGAATTGGTGCGCATCCGGCTCGCGGGCGGGGCGATCAACTACGTGAGTCCGACGGCGGGCGTGGGCGGCGAAGTGATCAAGGGCGCGCTGTACGTGCGCTACTGCCCGGCGGCGGAGGCGGCCTCGGCCCTGGTCGTGGACCGCTGCGCCTTCTCGATCGCCCAACTCCTGATGGCGACCGTGGGCGGCAGCTTCATCCTGCTCTACGTCCCCTTTCCTCTGGGATTCACCGTAGGACTCTACGTGGCCAGCCTGCTGCTCGGCGGCGGGCTGGTCGCATTCCTCTACTTCCAGCGCACGGGACAGCTCCAGCGGGTCGCGGGCGCGGTGGGGAGGCTGGTGGGGCGGGAGCGCTTTGCGGCCTGGGCGGGCGAGCCGCTGGCCGAAGTGGACGGAGCGCTCGCCGCGTACCACCGCGAGAGCGGATGGGACCTGTGGCGCTCGACCGGCGCCCATGCGCTGGGCTTCGCGTGCGGCATCGTGCAAGCCTGGCTCTTCCTGTGGACGCTGTACCACAAAAACGCGCCGCTCGATGCGTCCGCGATCTGGATCCTCGGCACCTGGTTCGACCTCGCCGGGTTCATGATCCCGGCCGGATTGGGCATCCAGGAAGGCTCGCGCATGCTGGTCTTCCATGCGCTCGGCCTCACCTCGCCGGTCGGCTTCGCGTTCAGCCTGGCGCTGCGTCTGGAGCAGGTGTTCTGGACCGCGGCGGGTTTCGTGCTCTACGCGCTCGATCACGGGCCGGCCGGCGGCGCGGCGGTCCCGGCCGACGGCGCCGCGGTCCCGGCCGACGCGTCCGCGGCGACCGTGCCGGCGGCCGACTCCCCTGCCGCCCTGCCGGCGCCCGCCCCCGCCGTGGGCCGATGAGCCCGAGCGCGCGCCGCGCCCTCCTGCTCGAAGCCGCGCTCCTGGCCGGTCTCGCCTGCTTCCACTTCGGGACCTTCCGTGCCGGTCACTACTGGGGCGACGATTTCGCGCAGTACGTCCGCCATGCCGCCAATCTCGCCGCCGGCCGCCCATATCGGGAAACTACCTGGGTCCCGAATCCGGCCTATCCCGGGCTCGGCCCGGCGGCCTATCCGCCGGGCTACCCGCTCCTGCTGGCCCCGCTGGTAGCGCGCTCCGGGACCGACCTGGAGCCGCTCAATCGGGTCGGCGCCGCGGCGCTC
>JACRIP010000126.1 GCA_016220045.1 Planctomycetota bacterium | reverse complement strand
TTCCTCCGCACGGCAGGGGAGCTTTTCGCGGGGGGATCCTACGATCAAGTCGAGGAACGCTGCCGTGAGTTCCTGGCGACCCACCCGCGCTATGAGATCATCACCCGCTGCGGGGAGCTCGCGCGCGCCGCCGGCCAGGCATCCTCGGACGGGGACAACTCGCGCCACTGGATCACGTCATGGTGCCTGGAGTCAAGCCCGGCAGACCAGGACCTCCTCCTTCGATTTGGGCTTGCCGAGGAGTCGAAGCCCGACGATGGTGAGAGGATCAGCCCCCGGAGTCCGATCGGCCTCGCAAGGCCCGAAAGCCGCAGCGCGGCGGACCTCGGGGCGCTCAACCGCATGCGGGCGACGCGGATCTCACTGGCATTCACCAAGGCCCCTTTGACGGAAGTCGTGGCCTTCCTGCGGGAATTCACCAGCCTGAACATGCTGATCGATCCGCGCTCGCTCCCCACTCTCTCCGACATCCGCGTGACCCTCACGGTCGAGGAGCTGCCGTTCGAGTCGGTGCTCTCGCTGATGCTGAAGATGCATCACCTCTCGTATCATGTCGCAGACGGGATCATCGTCGTCACCGCGGAACGGGAATCGGGGAATGGCCTGACTGAGAACGAAGAGCGCGAGGACATGACTTGCTTCATCCCCGACGCCTCCAGCTCGGATCCTGGACTCCTCCCGGGGGCTGCGCGGACGCGGGGCCCCGGCAGCCTGACGTTCAACGTGCGCGACCTGCCGCTCACCTGCATGGCCGCCTACCTGACGGAACAGACCGGCGTGGCGATCCGCATCGATGCGGAGTCGGTTCCCAATCCCGGCGCCCTGCGCGTGACGCTGTGCGCCGAGCGACTCGCGCTGACCGCGGTGCTCGACCAGCTCTGCGCGCCACTCGGCCTGTGCGCCGTCCCGGAGGCGAACGGCATTCTGGTACGGCAAGCGCCGGAGCGCTAGCAACCGGTGGCTGCGAGCGCCCTCGCCCCCGGGGCGCCCGACCGGTGCGGCCCGCCTCGCCCGGTGATCTGGTCCCCGATCGCCTCCTCCCGCCCGAATTTGCGAAACCCTGGACGCGGTCGCGGGTTACTGTTGCGTGCACGCTCTGCGGTCGCACCGCCAACGCACGGCGCGTCCCGTCGCCCCACTGGAGGTCAACGCTCCAATGACATCGTCCCGCGCCCCCAATCCTCCCCGCTCCGCGCCGCGTCCGCACGTTTCGTCTCTGTGCCTCTGTGCCTGCTCTGTGGTTCGGTCGTGGTTCCGCTACACCCTGCCGCTCGCCGCCGCGCTCGCCCTCCTCCTCCTCCTCGCCGCGCCGCCCGCCGCCCTGCGCGCACAAAACGCCCCGCCCGCGCCCGACGACGGACCCTGCGGCCTCCCGCCCGAAGGCAAACCCCAGCGCATCAAGGGCGGCGAGTCCTTCCCCCCGCTCCCCCTCCCCGCCACCCCGCTCCGCCGCACCGAACGCAAACGCGAACCCGCCCCGCCTACCCTCATCGGCAAGCTCATGTGGGGCGAAACCCACGTCAATTTCCTCAGCGACGGCCGCAAATTCAAGTACGCCGACTGGAACCTCGACCCCGCCGACCTCCAGCGCCTCCTCAAGGTCGCCGCCAATCGGCTGGGCGTCCGCTACCGCCACTCCCCCGTCGACCTCGACGGGTTCAGCGGCGACCCCGACGAACTCCCCATCCTCTACCTCACCGGCAAACGCGCCCCCGTCTTCACCCCCGAGCAACGTGCCAAGCTCAGGTCTTACATTGAGGCCGGCGGCACCCTCTGGGGCGACGCCTGCGCCGGCTCCGACGCCTTCGCCGAAGCCTTCCGCCACGAGATGGCCGCCATCTTCCCCGACCGCCCCTGCCTCCCGCTCTCCCCCGACCACCCCGTCTTCTCCTGCTACTCCCCGCTCAAGAAGGTCCGCTACTCCCCGGCGGTCAAGGACCGGCCCGACGGCGCCCCCTTCCTCGAAGGCGTCTACATCGGCTGCCGCACGGCCGTCTTCCTCACCAAGTACGACCTCTCCTGCGCCTGGGACTCCGACCACTCCAAGCCCGACGCCAAGGGCGTGCTCGGCGAGGATGCCATGCTCCTCGGCCTCAACATGGTTTCGTACTCCCTCGCCTACCATGACCTGGGTAAATACCTGAGCCATGACCGAGTGGTCTCGGTCGAGGAGCCGCCCACCTCCGGCGATTTCGTCTTCGCCCAGGTGCGGCACTCCGGCAACTGGGACCCCGACCCCTCGGCCTTCGGCAACCTGCTCAAGGCGGTCATCGCCGAAACCAGCGCCCGCGTCTCCTTCCAGAAGAAGCCGGTCCGCCTGACCGACCCGGACCTCGGCGCCTACCCCTTCCTGTACCTGACCGGACACGACGACTTCGCGCTCAGCGACGACGAGGCCGCCGGCCTGCGCCGCTTCCTCGCCGCCGGCGGCTTCCTGCTGGTCGACAGTTGATGCGGCAGTCTCGGCTTCGACGCCGCCTTCCGCCGCGAAATGAAGCGCATCCTGCCCGAGGCCCCACTCGCCGAACTGCCTCCGGAACATGCCGTATTCTCGACCCGCTACCCGCTGACCGCGGTCGAGTACACGGCCAAGGTCAAGGCGACCTTCGGCAAGCTCACCGCCCCCTACCTGGAAGGGATCGCGCTCGACGGCGCGACGCGCGTGCTCTACAGCCGCTTCGATCTCGGCTGCGGCTGGGAGAACGAGGAGCACCCGTGGGCCAAGGGCGTGGCGCCCAAGGACGCCGTGCGGGTGGGCATCAACGCCGTCGTCTACGCCCTCACCCATTGACCCTCACGCCCTCTGGAGCGCGTTTCCGCATGTTCAAGCTGGTGATCCTCGAAGGTCAGAACCGCGGCTCCGAATACCCGCTGCGCGGGGATACGGCGCTCGCCGGACGCAACATGTCCTGCAACGTCCGCCTCCCCGACCACGGCGTGTCGCGCGAACACACCCGCTTCCGGCGCGACGGCGACGCCTGGTGGGTCGAAGACCTCGGCAGCCGCAACGGCACCCGCCTCAACGGCAAGCCCGTCGCCCCGGCCGCCGCACCGGGCGCGCTCGCGGGCGAACGCCTCGCACCCGGCGACCGCGTGCAGATCGGCGGCGTCATCGTCCAGTTCGTCAAGGCCGCGGCCGACGGCGCGGGCGCAGGAGCGGGCGGCGGCGACGTCAAGTTCGACTCCCTCGAAGCGATCAAGGCCCTGCGCGACGCCAAGGACAAGATCCTCGGCGAAGTCCGCAAGGTCATCATCGGCCAGCGCGAGGTCGTCGAGCAGATCCTCATCGCCCTGTTCTCGCGCGGCCATTGCCTGGTCGTCGGCGTCCCCGGCCTCGCCAAGACCCTCATGGTCCGGACCATTGCCTCGGTCCTCGACCTCGACTTCAAGCGTATCCAGTTTACCCCCGATCTCATGCCCTCCGACATCACCGGCACCGACATCCTCGAAGAGGACCCCGAGTCCCACGAGCGCGACTACAAGTTCATCCAGGGCCCGATCTTCACCAACATCCTCCTCGCCGACGAGATCAACCGCACTCCGCCCAAGACCCAGGCCGCCCTGCTCGAAGCGATGCAGGAGTACCGCGTCACCGCCTCCGGCTACACGTATGACCTGAAGCAGCCGTTCTTCGTGCTCGCGACCCAGAACCCGATCGAGCAGGAAGGCACCTACCCGCTGCCCGAGGCCCAGCTCGACCGCTTCATGTTCTCAATCAACATCGGCTACCCGACCCGCGACGAAGAGATCGCGATCGTCAAGGCGACGACGCAGGACCGCGGGGAGACGCCGCGCGTCGTGCTCTCCGCGCAGCACATCATGGACCTCCAGAAGACCGTGCGCAAGCTGCCGGTCTCCGACTATGTCGTCACCTTCGCGACCAACCTCGTCCGGGCGACGCGCCCCAAGACGCCCGAAGCGCCGGCCTTCATCACCGAGCTGATCGCCTGGGGCGCGGGTCCGCGCGCGGCCCAGTGCCTGGTGCTGGGCGCCAAGGCGCGCGCGATCCTGGATGGCCGCGTGAACGTCTCCTGCAACGACGTGCGCGCGGTCGCGCCCATCGTGCTGCGTCACCGCATGTTCACCAACTTCAACGCGGACTCCGAGGGCGTGACCGCGGACGACGTGGTGCAGAAGCTCCTCAAGGCGATCCCCGATCCCAGCGAGAAGGATCTCGGCGCTGCCGGCGCCGCCCACGCCCCCGCCGCCGCCTCCGCAACCGCGCCGCCGCATCCGGCGCCGGCCACGAAGAAGTAGCCGGCCATGCCTACCGCCACGCAGCGCCTGCTCCCGCCCGACGCCCTCGCCCGCCTCGCCAACGTCAACCTCGTGGCGCGCTGGGTGGTCGAGGGCTTCATCGGGGGACTCCACCAGTCGCCCTTCCACGGCTCGAGCGTCGAGTTCGCCGAGTACCGGCCCTACGTGCCGGGCGACGACTTGCGCCACTTCGACTGGAAGGCGCTCGGCAAGTCCGACAAGCGCTACATCAAGAAGTTCCGCTCCGAGACCAACCTCAAGTCCTACTTGATGCTCGACTGTTCGGCGAGCATGGGGTACGGTACGAACGGCCTGACCAAGCTGCGCTACGCCGCCTGCCTGACCGCGGCGCTCGCGCACGTGATGATCCGGCAGCAGGACGCGGTAGGCGTGGTGCTCTTCGCCGACCGGCTGCTGCGCTACATCGCCCCGCGCGCCGGCCCGCGCCACCTGCGCGACCTGACCACGGTGCTGGAGGCGGCGCGGCCTACGGGCTCTACCCGAATCCAGGCGATGCTCCACCACATGGCGGAGTCGATCAAGCGGCGCGGGCTGATCGTCCTGCTCTCGGACCTCTACGACGAGCCGGAGGCGGTGCTCAAGGGACTCAAGCACTTCCGTCACCGCAAGCACGATGTGATCCTCTTCCACCTGCTCGACCCGGCCGAACTGGCCCTGCCCTTCTCCGGGCTCGCCGACTTCCAGCACCTGGAGACCGGAGAGAAGCTGCAAGTGCGGCCGCTGGCGGTACGCGCGGCGTATCGCGAGGCGCTCACGGCCTTCATCGAGAACTACCGGCGCGCGTGCGCCGACCGTGCGATCGACTACCAGCTTGTGGATACCTCGGTCCCGTTCGACCGGTTCCTGAATCAGTACCTGACGGCGCGAGTGCGAAAGGCCTAGCTCCCAGCCGCCGCCGTCGTCCTCGCCGTCGTCCTCGTCCTCGCCGTCGTCCTCGTCCTCGCCGTGGTCCTCGTCCTCGCCGTGGTCCTCGTCCTCGTCCTCGTACTCGTACTCGTACTCGTACTCGAAACGGCACGAGGTACCAAGCCCCACCGCGACAGGGCCGGTTGCCGGGGCTGGGTGCGCCGAGAGGGTCGGCAGACAGGCGACATTCACGAGCATGGCACGGGGTTCTCACCCGCGCCGCCAGTACGAGTACGAGTACGAGTACGAGTACGAGTACGAGTACGAGTACGAGTACGAGTACGAGTACGAGTACGAGTACGAGTACGACGACGAGGGCGAGCGCGAGGCCGGCGACGAGGGCGAAGGCCCGATGAACTTACGATCCTGAGGAACGATGACGAACTCGGTGCTCCTCTTTCAGAACGCCGCCTTCCTCGCCGCGCTTGCCGCGGTCGCGGTGCCGGTCCTGCTTCATCTCGTCTTCCGGCGCAAGGCGCGGACGCTGCCCTTCCCGGACCTGCGCTTCCTGCGCGCCGTCGACCAGCGGGTGTCGCGCCGCCATCGCATCGAGGAGTGGCTGCTCCTCGCGGTGCGCATGGGGCTGCTCGCCCTGCTCGCGCTCGGGCTCGCGCGGCCGCTCTGGCGCTCGGATGGCGTCGCGCTCGGCGCCGGCCCGGCGACCGCCGCGGTCTTCCTGCTCGACGACTCCTACAGCCTGGGCTTCGCCGCCTCCGGTGGCGCTCCCGCCTTCGAACGGGCGCGCGCCGCCGCGCTCGCCGCGCTCGCGCAGCTCCATGCGGGAGATACCGTAGCCCTGCTCACGATCAACCGTCCCCCCCCCGCGGGCCGGGCCGAGCTGTCCGCCGACCGCGTCGCCGCGCGCTCCGCCCTCGCCGGCCTCGCCCCCTCCGCCGGCGGCTCGAATCTCGCCCCCGCCCGCGGCCGCGCCGCCGACCTGCTCGCCGCCGCCAAAGCCGCGCGCCGCGAGCTCTACCTCTTCACCGATCTGCAGAAGTCGTCCTGGGAGGCCGCGCTCGCCGCCGGCGGCAGGCGCGAACGCCTGCGCGACGTCGACATCGTCCTCGTCGACGTCGGCGCGCCCGCGGGCGCCAATCTCGCTCTCTCCGGCGTCGCGGTGGCCGCGACCCACGAAATCCGCGGCATGCCCGCCCGCATCTCCGCCGTGGTCGAAAACCACGGCGACGCCGAGGCCGCCTCGACGCTCGCGCTCCTCTTCGACGGCCGCCGCCTCGCCGAACGCGCCGTCGTCGTCCCGCCCCACGGCGCGCTCGCCGTCACCCTGCTCGCCCCCTGCGAAGGGGTCGGCTTCCACCACGGCGAAGTCCGCCTCGACGACGACGCCCTCGCCGCCGACAACCGCCGCCGCTTCGTCCTCGACGTGCGCGAACGCATTCGCGTGCTCATCGTCAACGGCGCCCGCTCCCCCGTCCCCCACCAGGACGCCGCCTGGTACCTCACGAAGGCGCTCCAACCCGCGATCGCCGGCGACAGCGGCCGCTCCATCATCGCGCCCACCGTCTGCTCCCCGGCCGAACTGGGCGACTACCAGCTCGCAGACTTCGCCGTGCTCATCCTCGCCGAGGTCGCCGAACTGCCGCCCGACCGCCTCGCAGCCGTCACCGCCTTCGTCGAGAACGGCGGCGGACTCCTCCTCCTTCCCGGCCCCGCCACCGACCCCGCGCGCTTCACCCGGACCTTCGCCACGCGCGACGCCTGGGGCGGACTGCTGCCGGCGCCGGTGACCGGCATCCGGGGAGAACCGGAGGCGCGCGCGGAGTTCACGGTCATCCGCGAGGTCAACGAACGCCATCCGATCTTCGCCGCGCTCGCGGGCGCCGAGCCGCCGGTCGACCTAGGGAC
>JACRIP010000019.1 GCA_016220045.1 Planctomycetota bacterium | reverse complement strand
CGGCGCCCAGCCCATCGCGCCGGCAGAGCTCGCCGAGCTCGTGCCGCAGCGACTTGAGCGCGGCCGCGCCGGGCGCGTCGTCGCCGACGAAGCGCCGGAAGTCCTCCAGGACGCGCAGCGCTTCGCGCGCGCGGTTAAGATTGGCATCGAGGATGCGATCGACGGCGGACATGGCAGCCCTCACGGAACGGCGGGGATTCTAGCACGGGCGGGTGAGGGGCTCAAGGGGGGGCGCCGCGGAGGACGACCGTTCTCAGCTCCCGACCGCAGCGGTCGCACGCCCCGAATCCATGGCCTCCCTCCTCGTCGTCGTCGTCGTCGTCGTGCTCGTACTCGTACTCGTACTCGAACACCCTGGGCGTTCGAGTACGAGTACGAGTACGAGTACGAGTACGAGGTACGACGGCGAGATACGACGGCGAGATACGACCGCGAGGTGTGACGACGACGATGAGATCGGAGATACGGGTTCGGGATAGGATCCACCGGTACGAGCGACCCGCCACCCGCCGCCCTACACCCCACGAATTTCCATGCGTCCAGAGGATTTTCCCCAAGCTTCCCCGGGCGCTGCCCGATATATAGCTATGAGCGCGGGCGCCGCGCTGTTGACCGCGCAAATGAATATCGGTCGCTGACGGGAGGAGGGGGGCCAGGAGATCGGCCGCGCGCCCTGCGGGGGTCTCCGCCGAAGCCGCGAGCATCGTCTCCGACGGGAAAAACCGGGCTGCGGGAAACGTGGCCGACGCGCCGCTGGACGGGCACCGAATCCCGACCGGCGAACGTGACGACGCGCTCCGTGGGCCCGTGTCTTGTCGTTGTCCAGTGGATCGTCGCCCTTGCGAACCCGGACTCGCCGGTCCGGGCGGATCGAACCGCCGGTTCCGTCCGCCATGGCCCGCGCGCCCCGGAATCGCCCGAGCGCCGTACTGGCCGGGAGAACACCGATGCGCCGCTTTCCCTATCCCTCGCGTCTCGCCTGTCTTGTCGTGGTCGCGGTTTTCGGCTCGATGCAGTACCAGATCTGGAGTCTGCAGCGCGCCGTGGTGACCGCCCGCGGCGCCGCGGCCCAGTCCGATGAGCGGCTGCGCGCCGAGAGCGACCTCACCGGCCGCCAGATCGCGGCCTTCGCGCGCCAGGTCGCGCTGGCGGACGCGCAGCGCCGGGCGGAGGAGGAGCGGCAGCGCGGGGCCCTGACCGGGCTGGAGCGCGCGATTTCGCTGGGGATGGGGCGCATCGAAAAGGGCATGCGGCGGGACACGGCGCGCCTCGAGTCCGCGGTCGGCTCCTGCTCGACCGTCAACGCCACCCTCGCCGACAAGGTCGTCACCCTCGCCAAGAACCTCCGCGGCGACCCGGCCGCGCTCGCGCGCGACCTGCTCGCTCCCACCGTCCAGGTGCGCGGCAACGGCGGCGTCGGGGCCGGCACCCTGGTCTACTCCGGCGCGAGTTCCGGCGCCGCCTTCCGCTCCTACGTCCTGACCGCTTTCCACGTGGTCGCCAAGTCGGTCACCAAGGACAACAAGGAGGGCAAGGAAGGCGCCGCGGGCAAGGACGAGACCCGCGAGCCCGTGCGCGTGCGCGTCTTCCGCGCCGACCTCGGAACGGCCGAGGAAATCGAGGCCGACCTCATTTCCTACGACGAAGCCAAGGACATCGCCGTCCTCAAGCTGCGCAGCGACCGGGAATTCACGCAGGTCGCCCACCTCGCCTCGCGCGAGACCATCCGCTCGCTCGCGCTCTTCAATCCGGTGTACGCCGTAGGCTGCCCGCTGGGCCACAACCCGATGCCCTCGCCCGGCGAGATCACCTCGATGACCAAGGAGCTCAACGGGCAGCGCTTCTGGATGATGAGCGCGCCGACGATCTACGGCAACTCGGGCGGCGGGGTCTACCTCGCCAGCGGCCACGAGCTGATCGGGCTCTCCTCCATGATCTGCGTCTACGACAACTTCATCTCCCTGCCCGTCCCGCACCTGGGCATCCTGGTGCCGCTCGACTCGGTCTACGACTGGTTCGACACCCAGTGCCTGCAGTTCCTCTACCGAAGAGACCTGAGCAAGGAAGACTGCGACCGGGACCGCCTCGAGCGCCGCAAGACCCAACCGCTCGCCGTGCAGCTCACCTGGGACTTCTAGAGGACATGCCATGACGGATGGCGCGGGCCCGTTCCTGGGCGGCAAAAAGCGCATCCGCATCCCGCCCGCGGAGCGCGTGATCCGGACGCACGAGGGCGCCCGCCTGGAGAAGGTCGGGCGGCTGAACGTGCTCCGCCTCAAGGGCTCCGACTACCAGATGGGGCTGGCGCACGGCACCCTCCTGCGCGAGGAGATCGCCTCCGGGTTCTACGAGTACTACACCGGCTGCATCTCGCGGCTGGTCGAGGCCTCGGCGCGCTCCGGCTCCGACTCCTTCGTCGCCTACTTCCGCTCGATCGTCCGCAAGCGGCTGTTCGCGAACTGGATCTACAACCGCCTGCTGCGCACCGCGCCGCGCGCCGTCAAGGAGGAGCTGCAGGGGATCTCCGACGGCTCCCACCTGCCGCTCGACAAGATGCTGCGCGCCTTCGTCGTGCCCGACGTCTTCCTCTACCTCGTCGGCCTGCTCTTCCGCACCCGTCGCCGCATCCTCTCGCGCGGCCTCATGCCCGCCTGCTCCTCCCTTCTCGCCTGGGGCTCCGCCACCACGGACGGCGGCATGCTGCACGCCCGCAACCTCGAATTCTTCGGCATCGGCCATTGGGACGCCCATCCCACGGTCCTCTTCTGCGAGCCGGAGCAGGGCATTCCCTACGTTTCGGTGACGACGGCGGGCGTGGGCACGGGCGGGATCACGGCGATGAACGCCGCCGGGCTCACGCTGGCGCTCAACGTCCACGTGACGCGCGACATCGCGGCCGAGGGTACGCCGATGATCTGGATCGGCAACGACGTCATCCGGCGGGCGGAGTCGATCGCGGACGCCGTGCGGATCGCGGCGGAGCACCGCCCTGCCTGCGGTTTTTCCCTGACCATCGGGGACGCGCGCCGCCCGGGCGCGGCGGTGATCGAGTTCAGCGCGGGCAAGCAGCGCGTGCGCTATGCGACCGAGCCGACGCTGGTGATGACCAACCACTACCTGAACCCCGAGATGCGCCGCGACGAACTGGAGATCAACACCTCGGTCCGGCTGCATTCGCACGGCCGCTACCTGCGCGGCAGCGAACTGCTGCACGACCACGGCGGCCGCATCGGGGTGGCGGAGATGGCGGAGTTCCTCGGGGACCACGTCGATCCCTTCATGCACCGCGTGCGCGCCGCCGGTACGATCCTGACGCAGCCGCACAACATCACGAGCGTGGTCTTCGCGCCGCGCGAGCAGACCCTCTGGGTCGCGAGCGGGAGCGCGCCGGTCAGCCACGGGCCCTTCGTCGGGCTCTCCATGAAAGACCCGACGCCGACGCTCGGGCGCGCGGTCGCGGCCCCGGCCGAGTTCGGCACGCGGCCGCCGGCGCCGGCGGCGCACGAGGAGAGCGCGCCGGTGGAAGTTTCCCATCCCTACGTGGAGGGGAATCCGTATGCGGGGACGGCGGAATTCTCGGCCTATCAGCACTACATGAAGGCCTACACCGCCCAGCTCGACGGGGAGCCGCTCGACGAGATCCTGGACCAGCTCACGCAGGCGGCGCGCGCCGACGACCAGGAACCGGTGTACGCGCTCATGCTCGGGCTGTTCCTGCTCACGGCGAAGCGCTATCCGGAGGCGGAGGCGGCGCTGGAGCGGGCGGCGACGCTGCCGGACCTGGAGCACAAGCAGGCGACGGCGCGCTACTGGAAGGCGATCGCCTGCCAGCTTCAGGGGAATACGGTAGCCGCGCAGAACGAGCTCCTGCTGGTGCTGGCCAACCACGGCGCGGGCGAGGAGCTGCGGCAGGCGGCGAAGGACCGGTGGTCGCGGCCGTTCGCGGAGAGCGAACTGGCGCACCTGGAGATCGACATGGTGTACACGGACGTGATCGGGTAGCGCGGGCAGGGGAGTCGGAGGGCCACGAAGCGGGGCGAAGGGCCACGAAGAAACGACGGGAACACGAAGGGCCACGAAACGGGCCCCACGAAGGGCCACGAAGCGGGGGCCACGACGGGCCGCG
>JACRIP010000134.1 GCA_016220045.1 Planctomycetota bacterium | reverse complement strand
CCCTGGCGCCGGGGGTGACGCGCCGACGCGCCGCGCCGGCCGCCTCCGCGCCGCCGGCCGCCGCCGGTGCGGGCGGCGCGGGCGGTGCGGACCCGGCCGCGTGGTGGAGCGGACACGACGTCGCGCTCGCGGTCGGCTGCGCGTGGCTCCTGCTCGTGCTCCTGCCGGTCTCGAACCTCCTCTTCGAAGGCCCGATCGTGCAGGCGGAGCGGCTGCTCTACCTGCCCTCGGTCGGGAGCTGTCTCGCGCTGGGTTCCGCCTGCATGGCGGTGGCGCGGGCCGCGCGACCGGCTCTGGCCGCGCGCGCGCCGGTGCTCGGCTCCGTTCTCCGCGCCCTCGGGCCCCTCCTGCTCGTCCTCTTCGGCCTGCTGACGGCCTTGCGCGGTCTCGAATGGCGCGACACCGACGCGTTCTACGCCGCGCTGCTCGCGCGCGACGCGGACCATCCGACGGCGCGCTGCGCCTGGTCGGAGCTCCTGCTCGCGCAGGGCCGCGTGGACGAGGCCGAGGAACAGGCCCGGTTGGCGGTACAGTACACACCTGGTTATGGTCCGGCGCTCGTCGCGCTCGCCGAGGTGCGGGCGGCGCGCGGAGACCCGGCCGGGGCCGTCGAACTGCTGGGCCGGGCGCTCGACGCCGCCCCCCCGGACCTCCGCCCCGGCTTCCTGGTGCGGCGCGCCGAGCTGCTCCTCTTCGCCGGCCACCCCGCCGCCGCGCGACGGGAGGTCGCCGCGCTCCTCGCCCTGGTCCCGGACCACCCGGCCGGCCGCGAGCTCCAGGCGGCGTGCGATCGTGCGGAGGGCCGATGAACGCCGCCCCGCTGCCCCCCCCGCACGACCCCGCCGCGGCCCCCGCGACCGTTCCGGTCCCCGCCCCGGCCGCGGCCCCGATCGCCGTCGCATGCCGCCGTGTTCCCGCCGCCCCGCACGCGCTCTCCGCGGTGATCGATCTGATCTATGCGATGCTCTTCATCCTGACGTTGCCGTACTACGCCGCGAAGGCGCTCGGCCGGCGCGAGATGCTCAAGAGCCTGATCCCCGAGCGCTTAGGGTATGTTCCGGAGCGCCGCCGGGCCGGCGGCCGGCCCTGCCTCTGGGTCCACGCGGTGTCGGTTGGCGAGGTCATCGTCGTGCGGACGCTGGTCCGGCGCTTCCGCGAGCGGCATCCGGACTGGGAGGTCGTGGTCTCGACGATCACCGAGACCGGGCAGGAGGTCGCGCGCAAGTCCTTCCCCGACCTGCAGGTCTTCTACTTCCCGCTCGACCTGAGCGCGGCGGTACGCCGCTGCCTGCGCCGCATCCGGCCCGACGTGGTCCTGCTCGCCGAGCTGGAGATCTGGCCGAATTTCATCCTGCACGCCCACGCCGCGGGGGTGCGGGTCGCCGTGGTCAATGGCCGCGTCACCGAGCGCTCGCTGGGCCGCTATCTCTGGATTCGCGGCGCGCTGGCGCGCATCCTCGCGTGCATCGACGCCCTCGCCGCGCAGGACGAGGTCTTCGCCGTGCGTCTGCGCGCCATGGGGACGCCGCCGGGGCGCGTGGTCGTGACCGGCAACATGAAGTTCGACGCCGTCGTGGGCGGCAATTTCGGGGAGTACGGAAAAGACCTGGCACGGCGGCTGGGGTACGCGCCCGGCGATCCGGTGTGGGTGGGTGGGAGCACGCATGAGCGCGAGGAGGAGGCGGTGATTGCGGCCTACCGCTCGCTGCGGGGCGAGTTTCCGCGGCTGCGGCTGGTGCTGGTGCCGCGTCATCCGGAGCGGTGCGGGCGGGTGGAGGAGTTGCTGCGGGAGGCGGAGCTGCCGGTGGTGCGCAAGAGCCGGCTGGATGGGGGCGCGCCGGCGTCGGCCGCCGCCGCCGGGCCGGCGAACGCGGTGGCCGGGGGCGCGTCGCCGCCGGTGTTGTTGGTGGACACGGTGGGGGAGTTGCGCTCGGTCTATTCGGTGGCGACGGTGGTGTTCGTGGGCGGCAGCCTGATCCGGCACGGCGGGCAGAACCTGATGGAGCCGGCGGCGCTGGGGAAGCCGGTCGTGTGCGGGCCGCACATGCACAATTTTGCGGAGGGGACGGAGCTCCTGGTGGGTGCGGGCGGGGCGGTCCAGGTGGCGGACGCGCGCGGGCTGGCGGGTGCGGTGCGCGCGTGGCTCGCCGATCCGGCGGCGGCGGAGCGCGCGGGCGCGGCGGGCGCGAGGGCACTCCTCGGCCGCGCCGGTGCGACCGAGCGCAACCTCGCGCTCATCGAGCGGCTGCTGGCGCCGCGCGCCCTTGCCTGAACACGGTGAATCGCGTAGAGGACAGGGTATCCCACCGAGCGGTTCCGGCGGGGTTGACTTCCGGAGGCGATCGGACTATTCTGGCGAGCGTTGATACGCAGCCCCCATCAGGAGGCACCGTCATGGCGCCTACCCCCTCCGCGGCTCCAGTTGCCGAGCAGCGCTTCCTGCTCGCGGCGGCGAATTGGTCGATCTACGGCCGGCTCCTGGATGCCCTCGATGATCGTCATGTTTTCGTCACGTACGATCGGGGGAGATTGGAACTCATGTCGCCATCGCCCGAGCACGAGACGCACAAGTCCCTCCTCCGACGATTGATCGAAACCCTGGTCCTGGAGCTCGACATCGACATCCGGAGTGGCGGGTCGATGACCTTCCGTCGCGAGGACATCGATCGCGGACTCGAACCGGATGAATGCTATTGGATTCTGAACGAACCCCGGGTTTGCGATCACATGGACGTAGACCTGACCCGGGATCCGCCGCCCGATCTCGCCGTGGAGATCGATGTGACCAGCAGTTCGATCGATCGCCAGCCGATCTACGCGGCGTTGGGGGTGCCGGAGGTGTGGCGGTATGACGGCACACGCCTGCAGGTTCTGTTGCTGCAGCCGGACGGTCACTATCGGGACTCCCAGCGCAGCAGCAGCTTCCCCTTCCTGCCGTTGCCCGAGTTCGAGCAGTTTCTCACGGTGGCGATCCCGCTGAAGGAGAACGAACGGGTGCGCCGGTTTCGGGACTGGGTGCGCAGTCTGCCGCGCACGCGGTAGGAACGGCGGAGCGGCGTGGTGGCCTGGCCCCGTCGGGCGGCGAAGACCTGCGCGCTCGATCTGCGAAAGTTCGCTGGTGCGATACGGGGCGGGGGGGGGCGCGTGCCGGCGTCGCTCGATCGCGACCCCCGAAGGACACTCCGAGTCCTACGGTGGTCGCCTGATCAGCCAGCGCAGCGTGATTCCGAGACCGGCTCGGTGACGGGCGGTTGGGCGGGCCGCGCGGCAAGGGAAGTGGGCGCCTCTGCGGTCCGTGCGGCCACGGTATCGGCTTGAAGCGAGATTCGCCACAATCCACGTAGACGCAAGGCACCGGCGAAGGTCGTACTCCGACTTGCTCCTTCGCAAAGTGCTATCTCTGATCTCGACGCTGCCCGAGTACACTCAGGTGGTCGCCACCTCGTCGCAGGCGTCGGAGAAACTGCTGCACCTGCGGCCGCCGGCGAGAAGCGCGGACCGGGACTCACCGCTCCACGGTCAGCTCGAAGGTCGGCGCGCTGCCCGCGCCGGCCGCATAGATCGCGCCGATCGCGCCGCCGCCGAGCGCGAAGAGCGTATCCTCCCCGGTCGCGCCCAGCAGTCCCGGCAGCTCCGTCAGGAAGCCGCCCCATGCGATTTCCACGCCGCGCTGATTTGCGGCCTCCCGCACCGCATGCGCCAGCACGAAGACCTGGCCGAGCAGCACGCCGCCGATCGTCAAGACCCCGCCCAGAACCTGCACCGGCCGCCCGCCCTTGCCCGACGCCTTCGTGGTCCCCAGTCCCACCGCATACCCGATGCCGATCGCGATCAGCCAGAACATGCGATTCGTCCCGACCGTCACGCCGGCCCACACCAGCGCGCCGACCAGAGCCAGCACCGCGCCGATCACCGCCCCCAGGAGCAGGTTCGTCGGCTGCAGGTCGTACGCCTGCCGCGCGCTCTCCGCCTCGTGCTTCATCCTGAAGAGGCAGCGTTCGCACACCCGGTCCACCACGCCGTTGAGCAAAAGCGGCGCGTCGCCGGTCTCCCCCTTGCAAACCCGGCACTTCGAGCCGACCGACGGCGTCGCCCCGCGCACCACCCCAAGCAGCGCTTCGAATTCCGCCGCTACGGTGTCCGCGTTCAGCGTGGCCAGCAGCCCCTTCACGCGATGGAAGGTCGCGATCCCTCCCTCGACTTTCACCTCCTTGGCCGTGACCCCCTTCTCCTTGACCGGGACGCTCGCGCGCAGCGCCGCCTGCACCTCTGCGTCGCGCGCCGCATCCCCGAAGCGGATCTGCTCGATAATCGACGGGTTGCCGTCCGGTCGCGCCCCCACGGAGAGCTGCACCAGACAACCGCCGCGCTCGCCGTAGACGATCGGCTTGTCCGCGATCGCCTTCAACCCGAACCGCTGTCCGACTTCGCCGACGATCTTCGCCAGGTCCACCACAGTTCGGCCCTCTCGCAAAAGTCCGGTCCCTTCCGTCCGTCTCCGCACCTCCGGGCCGACACATGGTACGAATCCCCGAGGAATTCGCGAAGAAAATCGCTCCGACCGGGGGCGCTCGCGGCGGCGCGCCCGAGCTCCCGCATCCCCAGCAGCCCGCGCATGGGGGTCTCCTCCGGGGGCAAGCCCAGCGCCCGGTTGATCGTGCGGGGCACCCCGCCGCCACGAAAAGTTCCTTGACGCGGCCCGGCCCGAAACGTATACTGCTCCGCTCTTTCGGTCCACCGCCGAGCCTCGGTGCGGAGCATCTCCCGCCCCCGAGCCGGTCAGTCTTAAGGTGTTTTGGAGGCACTCATGCGGAACACCGGCCGCCGGCTCTTCACTTCCGAGGCGATCTGCATGGGCCACCCCGACAAGGTGGCCGACCAGATCTCGGATGCCATCCTCGACGAGCTCCTGCGCCAGGATCCGAAGTCCCGCGTCGCCTGTGAAACCATGGTCAAGTCCGGCCTGTGCTTCATCGCCGGGGAAATCACCACCCACGGCTACGTCGAAGTGCCGCCGCTGGTCAAGAAGGTGATCGAGGAAATCGGCTACACCGACCCGACCTCCTCCTTCAACAGCTACTCCGTCGGCGTGCTCACCTGCATCGAGCCGCAGTCCCCGGACATCGCCCAGGGCGTGAACGAGGACAAGGAGAAGTCGAAGGAGATGGGCGCCGGCGACCAGGGCATGATGTTCGGCTTCGCCTGCCGCGAGACCCCCGAGCTGATGCCCATGCCGGTCGCGCTCGCGCGCAAGCTCGTCAACCGCGCCGCCGAGATGCGCCAGAACGGCACCCTGCCCTACCTGCGCCCGGACGGCAAGTCCCAGGTCACCGTCGAGTACGAGAACGACAAGCCGGTGCGCATCCACACCGTCGTGCTCTCCATGCAGCACGCGAAGGAGACGACCCTCGAGCAGATGCGCAGCGATTTCCGCAAGCACATCATCGATCCGATCCTCCCGGCCGAGCTGGTGGACCAGGACCTGCGCGTCCTGGTCAACCCGACCGGGCTTTTCGTTCAGGGCGGCCCCTCGGCGGACTGCGGCCTGACCGGGCGCAAGATCATCGTCGACACCTACGGCGGCATGGGCCACCACGGCGGCGGCGCCTTCTCAGGCAAGGACCCGAGCAAGGTGGACCGCTCCGCCTGCTACTACGCCCGCTACGCCGCCAAGAACATCGTGGCCGCCGGCCTCGCCGACCGCTGCGAAATCCAGGTCGCCTACGCCATCGGCGTCGCACGCCCGGTCTCCATCAACCTCGAGACCTACGGTACCGGCCGTATTCCCAACGCCCGCATCCTCGAGCTCGTCGAGAAGCACTTCGACTTCCGCCCGCGAACCATCATCGACCAGCTCAACCTGCTGCGCCCGATCTACAAGCAGACCGCGCGTTATGGGCACTTCGGGATCGAGAAGCCCGACTACACCTGGGAGCGTACCGACAAAGCGGAGGCCCTGCGCCGCGAGGCCGGCCTCGCCGCCGCCGCCGCCCCCGAACCGGTCGGCGCGCGCTAGGCCGATTCGCCGCTTCCCCCCGCTTTCACCTGAGGAAACTACGTTCATGTCGATATCCTCCCGGGGCGCCAAGCGTCCGTCGCGACCGTCGCGTCCGACGGCGGTGCGCCGGGATCCTGCGGGAACCGCCAAAAAAGGAGGCTTGATGAAGTCCGCAGAGACCAAGAACTACGACGTCCGTGATCTGGGCCTGGCCGCGCAGGGCAAGAACAAGATCGAGTGGGCCGAGAGCCAGATGCCGGTCCTGCGCGCGGTGCGCGCCCGGTTCGAGAAGGAAAAGCCCCTCAAGGGCGCGCGCATCGCGTCCTGCCTGCACGTGACCAGCGAGACCGCCAACCTGGTGCGCACGCTCAAGGCCGGCGGCGCCGAGATCTGGCAGGTCGCCTCCAACCCGCTCACCACGCAGGACGAGGTCGCCGCCGCCCTCGTCAAGGAATACGCCGTCCCGACCTGGGCGATCAAGGGCGAGGACAAGGACACCTACTACAATCACCTGAAGATCGCGCTGGCCCAGAAGCCGAACATCACCCTCGACGACGGCGCCGACCTGGTGGCGATGCTGCACTCGGAGCGCACCGATCTCCTGCCCGGCATCGTCGGCGGCATGGAAGAGACCACGACCGGCGTGATCCGGCTGCGCGCCATGGCGCGCGAGGGCGCGCTCAAGTTCCCGGTGATCGCGGTCAACGACGCGGCCACCAAGCACCTCTTCGACAACCGCTACGGCACCGGCCAGTCCACCATCGACGGCATCCTGCGCGCCTGCAACCTGCTCTTCGCCGGCCTCAACGTCGTCTGCGCCGGGTACGGCTGGTGCGGCCGCGGCTT
>JACRIP010000133.1 GCA_016220045.1 Planctomycetota bacterium | reverse complement strand
GGCGGGGGTGGCGGTGGCGGCGGCGGGGGGGCGGCGGGGCCTGCGTCCCCGCCCGGGCCGGAACGCTGACGCTGGTTGCGTGCGGCGCGGGCGACCGGGGTGCCAAGCGGGTCGCCGGCCGCCGGGGCGCATCGAAGGATGGACCTGCGGAGCTCGGCAAGCGTCCGGCTGTCATCCGGTACAGGTCCTCGGCGCACGGCTCCAGCTTGCGCAGCTCCGCCAGGTCGCGCACCCAGCCGTCGCCGATGGTTTCCGTGATCAGCCCCGCCGGCTCGGAATCCGACTCCAGGAGCCAGCGCCGCGGAGTCACGCCGTTCGGCGCAGGCGAGGACGCCTGCGCCACAAACGACCGCTTGGTTCCTCGATATTGTGGTGCAGGCGTCCCCGCCTGCACCGGACCCGCGAGCCGCTGTGCCTGCCAAGCAAGCTCGATTCGCACTTGTGCTGGGACTAGTGCATCTGCCCGAACGCGCCGCCGGCGATGAGGACGACCGCGAGCACGTACTCGGCGAAGAGGAGAAGGGTCGCGGCAGCCCAGAAGGCGCGGCGCTGCCCACGAGTCACCACGGAGTTTGCGATGGCCAGGATGGGCCAGATGGGCACAAGACCGCAGACCAGGGTCGCCGCCTGCGGCCCGCCGAGAAGGTACGAAAGGGGAGTCGTCGCCGTGCCCAGGATCGCCGCCCGGCCGGTCCAGTGAAAGCGTGCCTGGGGCCCGAGTACGAGGTCCCGCAGAACGAGGGGGATGGCGGCGAGCGTCGCCGGCAGCCAGAGCCAGAGAAAGCAGAATCGAAGCTCGCCGGCCCCCGGGGGAGACGGCGCCCGACGATAGATCCCGGCCAGGGCTCCGCACAGCAACGCCACGAAAAGCAGGATCTCGCCAAGCCGCAGCGGAGCCGGCGGCTCCAGCGGGACTCTTCGCTCTTCCATCGCTACGTCCTTCACGTGGCCCGATCCGAGAGTCCGTGGCGCAAAGCCTCGACCGGCCCTGCCGCGCTTGCTCGCCCAACACGTCGCCCCGGTCGAGGACCGGGTCTTCACTTTTCATTGTCCTCGACGACCCGGGCCCGCCCCCAGGCTCGCGTCGTCCGGCTCCAGCGGGCCGCTGATGCGAATCCCCGCTACCGAAGGTAATCGCCCTTTCCGTTCTTCCCAGAGGCGCAGCTCCGCTTCGTGCGAACCTGGCGCACTGGACCTGAGATACTCCAAACACGCAAGCGCGATGTAGGTCCTCTCGTGCTCGGTCTCCGCAAGACGCTCGACGGTTCGGAGCGATTGTTCGACGAGCGCGTCTGCGGACCGCGACGGGACCCGAACCAGGCCCTTGATCATCGTCCAGAAGTCCGTGGTGTCCCACGGCAGCACCTCTGCCCGGTTGTCCGTTCGCCACCCCGGGCAAAGGCGGTCGAGTCGCTCTGCCGATCGCGGGTCGCCTTTGAATCTCATGCTGTAGTGCTTGATCAGCGCCTCGCTCCGCAAGCGCCCGAGCACAGCTTCCCGGTAGGCGTCGCCGAAGTCCCGAACGAACTCGTCCAGAAGCGCCGGCCATCCGGTAGAATCCTGCTCGGCCATCAACGATTTCTCGATGAAGTCGGTGACCTTCTGCCGGTCGATGAGACGCTTGGAGAAGAGCCGTGCCAGCGCGCCCGGAACTAGCTCCGGGAAGAAGTAGGCAAGCCGGACCAACGCGCCGACCGCGCGGCGGCTATTGTCAGGGCTCGTCGCGTCGCGCAGGGCGTACGCCTGGTAGGCGGCGATGTCCCTGTTTCTCCATCGCTCGCGTACGACGCGTGCCACGCCCCCGCAGCAGGTCGGAGAGCAGTAGATCTGGCCAGACGTCGGCGCATAGGATACGGGGGAGAAGTCTCGGTTGAGGATCTGGCCGAGGATGGCGAAACAGACATCGCCAACGGTGATTGCATGAAGGCTTCCCGGATGACGCGCTGCGCACGGATACTGGCCACCTTCCATGAACGTGGGGTACGGAGCTTCCGCGCACTGATTGCTGTCGAGAGCGTCGCGCCAGTCAGTCCAAGTCATGAGGCCCAGGGAGTTGCGTTCGAAGCCCCCCTTACGGGTGTCCTCCAGGTGTTCCAGGAGAACCGGAATCGCGGAGGGGCCTTGCGCCACCAGGGCGAGGACCGGGTCGGAGTCGGGTAGTGTGCCACTCGCGAGAAGACCACGCGGGGGTCCCTGGCCTAGGGACTCGGACGAAAAAAGATCCTCCCAAAAGGGGCCGATCCGCTCCCGATTGGGAGCCCGGGACGCCAGATTCTCGACCCAGGCTTCCATCGCAGCACGCGAGAGCGGCGCGGGGGCGGAACCCCGGTACTCCTCGGCGACCATCGGCGGTCGTGCCGTTGCAGCCCCGTTCGCCGGCTGGGCCAGGGCAGGCGCGCAACCGGACACCGCCGCCACCCAGGAGATGCCTGCCGCGATCCGCAGAGCCACCCGGCGCAGATTCCCGGCGAGCAGAGTAGGGTGCATTCTGTTCCTGCATCGGCAGGCTTCGGCCACTCTCCATGCCATGGGTTGCTCCCTCCTCTTCGTGCTCCAGCCCGGTGTTCACTTGGCGAAGTCCGACACGTCATCGAAGTACCATTCCGGTGGCGATCTACCCCGCCCTGCTCACGCCCATCGCCTCCTCCCCCACGACCGCGCCCCCCCGCCCCCTACCACACCACCCCGCCCGCTCCCCCACCGCCGCCGCCTCCCGCCGGGCTTCCGCCCGCGCCCCCCGCCGGCGCGCCCCCCGTGCCCGCGCCCGGCGGCGCCGACTCCCCACGCGCCTGCACCATCGTGTCCGACTTCTTCAGCGCCATCTCCACCCGCACCGGCCTCACATCCCAGATCTCCCGCGCATACTCGTCGATCGTCCGATCGCTCGAGAACTTCCCCGACCGCGCCACATTCAGAATCGCCTTCCGCGTCCACGCCTCCTCGTCCCGATACAAGGCCTCCACCCGCGCCTGACAGTCCGCGTACGCCCGCAGGTCCGCCAGCAACATGTAGAAATCCCCCCGGTCCAGCAGCGCCTCCCGCACCGGCGCCACAATCCCCGGCTCCGCCCGATTGAAGAAATCCGAGAACAGCAGCTCCACCGCCTCCGCAATCTCCGGGTCCTTCGCCAATACCTCCCGCGGATTGTAACGCCCCGGCTTGCGCAGCTCCTCCACCTCCGGCGCCGTCAGCCCGAAAATAAAAATGTTCTCCGCCCCCACCTCCTCCGAGATCTCCACGTTCGCCCCGTCCAGCGTGCCGACCGTGAGCGCGCCGTTCATCGCGAACTTCATGTTCCCCGTCCCGCTCGCCTCCATCCCCGCCGTCGAAATCTGCTCGCTCACGTCCGCCGCCGGCATGATCAGCTCGGCCAGCGAGACCCGGTAGTTCGGCAGGAAATGCACCTTCAGCCGCCCGCGCACGTCCCCGTCCCGGTTCACCACGTCCGCCACGCAGTGGATCAGCTTGATGATCAGCTTCGCCATCGTATACCCGGGCGCCGCTTTCGCCCCGAAAAGAAAAGTCCGGCGCACCATGTCGAGGTTGGGATTGCGCCGCAGCCGGTTGTAGAGCACGATGACGTGCAGCAGGTTGAGGAGCTGGCGCTTGTACTCGTGCAGGCGCTTGACCTGCACGTCGAACAGGGTGTCCGGGTTGAGCCCGGCCCCGCCGTGGTGCTCCAGGTAGTGCGACAGCCGCATCTTGTTGTTGCGCTTGATGGCGCGGAAGCGCGCGCGCCACGCCGGGTCCTCGGCGCACGGCTCCAGCTTGCGCAGTTCCGCCAGGTCGCGCACCCAGACGTCGCCGATCGTCTCCGTGATCAGCTCCGCCAGCTCGGGATTCGACTCCAGAAGCCAGCGCCGCGGCGTCACGCCGTTGGTCTTGTTGTTGAAGCGCTCCGGGAACAGCGCGTAGAAATCGGGGAAGAGCCGGGTCTTCACCAGCTCCGAGTGGAGCGCGGCCACGCCGTTGACCGAGTGCGAGCCGATCACGGCGAGGTTCGCCATCCGCGCCATCTTCGGGTGCGATTCCTCGATCACGCTCATGCGCGCCAGCTTGCCGGAGTCGCCGGGCCAGCGGCGCTCGACCTGCTTGAGGAAGCGCGCGTTGATCTCGTAGAGGATGTGGAGGTGGCGCGGCAGCAGGTATTCGAGCAGCGGCACCGGCCAGCGCTCGCAGGCTTCGGGCAGGAGCGTGTGATTGGTGTAGCCGAAGGCGCCCTCGGTGATGTCCCAGGCCTCCTCCCAGGGCAGGCCTTCGTCGTCCACCAGGATGCGCATCAGCTCGGGGATGCCGAGCGCCGGGTGCGTGTCGTTGATCTGGAGCGCGACGCGATCGGGGAAATGCGCCCAGTCGCGGTTGTGGACGCGGAAGCGGCGGATGACGTCGGAGAGGGAGCAGGCGACGAGGAAGTACTCCTGGCGGAGCCGCAGCTCCTTTCCCTGCTGGACGTGTTCGTTCGGGTAAAGCACCTTGGTGATCTTCTCGGCGTCGGTCTTGTGGCCGACCGCGCCCTGGTAATCGCCCTGGTTGAACTCGCCGAAGGAGAAGTCCTGGGACGCCTTGGCCGACCAGAGGCGCAGGGTATTGACGTTGGCGGAGCCGTAGCCGACGATGGGGGTGTCGTAGGGGAGGCCGATGACGGTCTGACCGGGGAGCCAGCGCCAGCGGCCGCGCGCGCCGTGGTGGAAGTGCTCGACGCGGCCGCCGAGGCGGACGGGGACGGCGTATTCGGGCCGGACGACCTCCCAGGGGTTTCCCTGACGCAGCCATTCCTCGGGTTCTTCGACCTGGTAGCCGTTGTGGATGGCCTGGTTGAAGATGCCGTAGTCGTAGCGGAGGCCGTAGCCGGTGGCGGGGATGGCCATGGTGGCCATGGAGTCGAGGAAGCAGGCGGCGAGCCGGCCGAGGCCGCCGTTGCCGAGTCCGGCGTCGGTCTCGACTTCGACCATTTTGCCCCATTCGAGGCCGAGGTCGGCGAGGGCGGAGCGCACGGCGGGCTCGAGGCCGAGGTTGATGGCGTTGTTTTTGAGCGCGCGCCCCATCAGGAATTCCATGGAGAGGTAGTAGACGCGCTTGACGTTGCGTTTGTGGTAGACCTGCTGGGTCTCGATCCAGCGCTCCATGATGCGGTCGCGGATGGCGAGGGA
Source organism: Planctomycetota bacterium (assembly GCA_016220045.1). Taxonomy (GTDB): domain Bacteria; phylum Planctomycetota; class MHYJ01; order WSZJ01; family JACPWG01; genus JACRIP01. The sequence continues at coordinate 3,440 of JACRIP010000133.1, read as the reverse complement.
GAGCGCGACGTAGCGGTCGAAGGGGGTGGCGGTGAACTGGTCCTTGCCGAGGGTGTACTTGAGGTGGTTGGCGAAGCCGAGCTTGAGGGACTCGGGGTCGGCGCCCTTGTGGGAGTCGACGCGGTGGGGGGCGACGGCGCCGGGGGCCGGGGCGCCGGACACGGAACCGGGGATGGAGGCAGGAATCATCGGCAACCTCCCGCACTTGACTCGGAACGCGGGCGAACCTATGCTTGCGTCGTTCGCTCGGGGACGAGACCTGATTGCTCCGCCCGCGTGGCGTCCCCGCGCCGCACCTTGTCGAGCCGCACGCGCGCGGAGCCGCTCACACGAAGGAGTCGGACATGCTGCGAAGCTGGTTGGTCCCGACGCTGCTGGTCGCCGCGCTGGGGGCCATGGCCTGGGCCGAGACCCCGGACTCGGGCAAGAAGGTCGGAGAGCACCTGCCGGCCTTCAATCCGCGCCACGAGGCGGGGCCGGACGCGGGTTCGACGACCTGCCCGGTCTGAAAATACGGCCCTCGACCTGCGGTGCAGGTCCACGTCAACGGCGACAGTGTCGAGAACATCCTGGCGATCGGTACGGCGCTCCATCGACTGGTCGGCGAAAACGCCGCCCGGGACTTCAAGGCGTTCGTGGTCTTCCGCGGTGCCGCGCCCGAAGGCACGCTCAAGAAGGTCGAAGAGCTCGAACTGACCTCGGTCGGCTGGACGGTGATCGGCGCCGACGGCAAGGACGCGAAAGGGAAAAGCGTCCCGCAGCTCTACGGCCTGAGCTCCGACGCGAGCGTCAAGAACACGGTCTTCGTGTACACCGGTCCTCAGCACACCGTGCGGGCCAAGTTCGTCAACCTGACGGCGGACGACCTCGGCAAGCTGGAAGCGGCGGTGAAGGACCTGCTCAAGTAGGTCGCCGTCGCCGGCCATCCTCGCCCCCCCCGGCTCTCTGGCTCTGCGCACGCGCGCGGGCCGGGGGGCCTTTTTTTTTACTTCTTGAAGGAGGCGACGGCGGCTTCGCGGCTCGGGTGGATGGCGACGACCTTGTCGAGCTTGGTGATCTTGAAGACTTCGAGGATGGACGGCTTGATGCAGCAGAGGCGGAGCTGGCCCTTGTCGGCGGCGACCTTCTTGTTGAGGGCGATGATCTTGCCGAGCACCGCGCTCGAAAGGTAGTCGACCTTGTTGAAGTCGATGACCAGCTTGACCTTGTACGGCGCATCGGCGAGCTTGTTGAGCTCCTGCGCGATCGCCTGGATGGTGACTTCCTCGAGCACCTTGGCGCCGGTGATTTCGGCGACGGTGATATCGCCCTCGTAGGTGACGGCGACGCCGCACGCATCGACAATCGGCAGGTTATCCATCCGGCGGAACCTCCATAGCGGGCGAAAGGGAAAAGCCGGCGCCGGGGGCGGCAGCCCCTCGACCGTGCGCGGGTGCGGTGCAGGATAGCAGATGCGGGGCGCGCGCGCAAGCAAAGCGCCACCAAAGGGCCGCGAAGGCGGGGGGAAGGGCCACGCAGAACGACGGGAACACGAAGGGCCACCAATACGGGATCCACGAAGGGCCACGAAGGCGGGGGCCACGACGGGCCGCGACGACACGTGGCGCGGGGATCGCCACGGACCACTCGCCGTCGCGTCCCGTCGTGGCCCCCCCTTTGTGGCCCTTCGTGGTTCGCGCTTCGTGGCCCTTCGTGTTCCCGTCGTCCTTCGTGGCCCTTGGTAGTTCGCGCTTCGTGGCCCTCTCCCCCGCAATTCGGTTGACGGCGGACGCCCGCGCTGGCATGATCGCCGCGATCGACCGCCCCGTACCCCTTTCCGGGAGCCGGACGCCATGCCCCCCCTCGACCGCGACGCCCTGATCTACGACTGGAATACCGCCGGCGCACCCCCCGCCCCCCCGCCCCGGAAGATCGAGTTCGACGACGAAACCCTGCGCGACGGCTTGCAGTCCCCCAGCGTGACCTCCCCGCCCATCGAAAAAAAGATTGAGATCCTGCACCTGATGAACCGGCTGGGCATCGACTCCGCCGATATCGGGTTGCCGGGCGCCGGCCCGAAGGCGCGCGCGGACGTGATCGCGCTGGCGCAGGAGATCGCGCGCAACCGGCTCGCGATCGCCGCCAATTGCGCCGCGCGCACGGTGGTCGCCGACATCCAGCCGGTGGTCGACGCGTCCCAGGCCGCCGGCATCCCGATCGAGACCTGCGTCTTCATCGGCTCCAGCCCGATCCGGCGCTACGCCGAGGACTGGACGATCGAGCGCATGCTGGAACACTCGGAGACCGCGGTGACCTTCGCGGTGCGCCACGGCCTGCCGGTGATGTACGTCACCGAGGACACGACGCGCGCGCATCCGGAGGACCTGAAGCGGCTCTACGCCGCGGCGGTGCGCTGCGGCGCGAAACGGCTCTGCGCGTGCGATACGGTGGGCCACGCGACGCCGGACGGCGCGCGGCGGCTCGTCGGCTACCTACGCGCCTGGCTGCGCGAGATCGGCGCGACCGACGTCAAGCTCGACTGGCACGGGCACAGCGACCGCGGCCTGGCAATCCCGAACACCCTGGCCGCGATCGAGGCCGGCGCCGATCGGGTCCACGGCTGCGCCCTGGGCATCGGCGAGCGCGTGGGCAACACGCCGATGGACCTCCTCCTGGTCAACCTGCGCCTGCTCGGCTGGATCGACAACGACCTGACCCAGCTTTCACAGTATTGCCGCGCGGTCTCCGCAGGCTGCCGCGTCCCGATCCCGTCCAACTATCCGGTGGTCGGCGCGGACGCGTTCGAGACCGCCACCGGCGTGCACGCCGCAGCGGTGATCAAGGCCTTCAAAAAGGGCGATCGCTGGCTGGCGGATCGGGTGTATTCCGGAGTACCAGCGGGCGACTTCGGCCTGGAGCAGAAGATCCGGGTCGGGCCGATGTGCGGCCGCTCGAACGTCGTGTGGTGGCTGGAGCGCCACGGCCACGCCGCCGACGACCGCCGCGTCGACCGGCTGTTCGACGCGGCCAAGCGTTCCGACCGGCTGCTGACGGACGAGGAGCTGACCGCCCTGGCGCGTGAAGGCCCGTAGCCCGAACGTCGATCGACGATCTGCCACCGGGTGCAGGTCCGTTCTTGCGGCTCGACCGTACCAGCCGCACGCATCGAAAGCACGGCCTCCGTCGTCCTCGTATCTCGTACTCGTACTCGAATGCCCAGGGCGTACGAGTACGAGGACGACGGAGGCCAGGCGCCGCCAAGGTACGCCCGCTGTATCGGCACAGTACTCTGCGTCGCCGGCGTGGAGCTCGAGGGGACAAGCGCGTCGGCAATACCGGACATGCACCCTCCGCCACTCCACGTCTCCGGGCACGCTGACGGGATCCCAGTCACGGAGCCCGATCCATGCCCGTGTCTCAGGCCGGCGGCGCCGGTCCCCAGGAGATCGACGCGAGCCGTC
>JACRIP010000118.1 GCA_016220045.1 Planctomycetota bacterium | reverse complement strand
TCGACCGGCGCGCCGGCCAGCGCCGGCAGCGCGCGCGCGTGGAGGCGCGTCCAGAACTCGCCGACGCACCCGGCCACCGCGTAGGTGTAGGCGGCCCGGTCCGCCGCGCTCGCCAGCGCGGTCACGGTCGCCGGATCGGGAAACTGCCGTAGATCGTCGAGCATCCCACCGGTCAGGGTCGCCAGCACGCCGCGCACCAGGGCGCGCTCTTCGGGGGCAAGCTCCGCCAGGGCCGCGAAGAGCTCGGGCAGCCCGTCGAGCAGTGCGCGCGCGGGTCCCGGCGGCGCCGCGGCGCGGAGCGCGGGATCGACGGCGGCGGGCGCGTGCCCCCGCTCCAGCGCGCTGCGCAGGGCCTCCAGCCCAGCCTGCCGCACGGCCACCGGCGCCGCCGGCGAATCGGCCATCGTATCGGCCGCGCGCGCCAGCAGGTACGCCCGCGCCACCTGGGTCCGCGTCGCCGCCGGCAGGAAGCGCAGGCTCCGATAGAAGGACCGACTGGTCCCCTTGAGCGCCGCCGCCAACGGCATCGCACCCGGTTGCCGCGATGCCACCCCCGGTTGCGCCATTCTTGTAGCCTCTCGATGGCTGAAAATCAAGCGATTGACTCTCGCCCACGCGAGGTTTGGACGTTTGGGGGTTTAGACGTTTGGATCTGCTTGTGCAACCACACGTCGCACGATCAACTCCACACTCGATGACGACGGTACCTGCCGACTTCCTTCGCACCCCGTGGCAAGTTGGATCTTCCGGGATGGCCCGCGCTTCCCCCGAGTGTGCCAAACCGCCAAACTCCCAAACCCCCAAACCCGCGGGGCACCCCCCTCGGGTGCCGGAGAGGTCTCCCCCATCTTCGTCCCCCCATCCGGTTATCCCGCGCTCCGGTGGGACACGAACCACTCGGCGAGGAGCGCAGCGGCCGCTCCGCACGCGAGCCACAACGACCACCGCCCCGCCTCCCCCGGCTCCGGCTCGCGCGCCGGCAGCGGCGGCGGCTTCGCCAGATCACGCCGCGGCGCCAGGTCCGACTCGCTCGCGCTCGCCAGGTTCACGCCCGTGCGCCACCCGGTCCGGCCGGCCTCGATCCGGTAAAAACCCGGCCGGTCCGCGCCCCAGAACTCGAACGACCGCCGCGTCACCGGCACGCGCCACCGCCGCGTCGCGTCCGACTCGTCCACCACCGTCACCTCCGACACGCCCTGCGGCAGCGCCGCGCGCGGCGCGATCGGCGATCCCACCGCGTAGCACTCGTCGAACGCCCACTCGCGCCGCCCCGCGAACCAGCCGAAAAGCCCCTTCACGAAGAGCGGAAACGCCACCAGCAGCGGGAAATTCGAGTCCGCCAGGCGGAAGCCGACCCATGCGTAGTGCAACTCCTCGCGGTCGCCGAAGAGCGCCAGCGCCCCCTGCGGGCACTCGATCAGGGCGCGCTCCTCCGCGCCCGGCTGCGCCACGCGCGCCACGCCGATGCGCAGCGCGTCGACCGCGATCGGCCGGAAGATCGCCGCGTCCCCGCCCCATTTCCAGACCACCGGCTTCTCCACGCGCCCGGACAGGCGCACCGGCACGTGCTCCCCCTCCGAGCCCAGGAACAGGTAGTTGCCCGAGGTCGGCGGCGCGCTCGGCGACGTCCCGTCGAAGACCGTGATGTCGCCCGGACTGCCCTTCCCCCGTGCCGCCTCGTAGCGTTCCGGGGTCACCGTTCCGCTGCCTTCGACGTCGAGCGCCTCCCGCAGGGCCGACAGGGTCGACGCCAGGAACGGATCGGGCGCGCCGTGCGCCACGACCAGGACGCGCGGCCGCCGGAAGGGCTGGAGCGCCACCCAGGCGCGCCGGTCCTCCGCGAAGAAGTCCGGGTCGCCCAGTTCGACCACCAGCCGCTCCCCCGCGTCCGGCGGGATCTCCAGCGTCACGTCCACCTCCGCACCGGCCGGGAAGGCGACCTTGCGCGAGTTCAGGACCGCGTCGCCCTGGTCCCCGCCGCGAATCGTGACCAGCGTCTCCCTCGGGTACTTTCCGTAATTGCGCACGCGGGCGAAAACCAGCCCGCGGCGCGAGCCCCAGCGGCGGTCCACGCCGGCGCCGAGCAGCCCGAGATGGTCGGACCGGGAGCCGACGCAGACGAACCACCGGCGCGGCGCGCGCAGGAAGGCGTCGAGGCCGGACATGCCGGCGCCGTCCGAAACCAGGACGATTTCGGCGGCGTCGAGGTCGGGGAGCAATTCGCGCGCGATCGAGAGGGCGCGCTCCAGCGGCGCGCCGACGCCGCCCGGCGCGAGGCCGGCGAGGAAGGAGGCGATCCGCTCGGTTTGCGGCGGGTGGGGTCCGACCGCGCGCACCGCCGTGCCGCAGGAGACCAGGAGCACGCGGTCGCGCGCCGGCAGGGCCGCGAGCAGCGCGCGCACCCGCGCCACCGCCTCGGACCAGCGATCGCCGTTCTCGACGTCGCGCGCGCGCATCGACAGCGACGTGTCCAGCAGGATCGCCCAGGAGCGCGGCGGCCGCTCCGCCGCCGGCGCCGGACGGGGCGCGCCCGCCGCCCCCGCCAGCCCCACGAGCGCGGCGAGGCAGAGCGCGAGCGGCAGCAGGTTCGAGAGCGCCCGCAGACCCGAACCCGCGACTTCGGTCGCGAGCACGCGCTCCCACAGCGCCAGGCACGGCACCTCGACCGTGCGCTTGCGCCCGCGGTAGAAATGCAGCGCCACGACCGGCGCCGCCAGCACGAGCAGCCAGCCCGCCGCCGGGCTGACCCATTCGATTCCATTCATGTGCGCGTCACCGCCGGTCCAGAACGCCCTTGCGCCGCAGCAGTTCGACCACGACCTTCTCGAGGGGCAGGCTGGTGAGCACGCGCGCGTAGCCGATCTCGGAGGCCAGGCACCAGGACTCGACCTCCTCCAGCCAGGCCTCGAGCACCAGCCGGTAGCGCGCGGCCAGCGGCTCGGTCAGGAGCACCTCGCGCGTCCGCCGCGTCTCGCGATCCACCAGCTTGAGCCGCCCGGTCCGCCCCGGATCGAGGTCCCCCTCTTCCACCAGGTGCAGCACGCGCAGCTCCAGCCCTTGCGCGAGCAGGAGCCGCAGCCCGCGCGCGTAGCCTTCCAGGTCGTACAGGTCGGAGATCACGAGCCCGACGCGCCGCCCGCGCTGTTTCGGCACCGGCGTGCGGAAGGCCGCCTCGAGCGACGTCGTGCCGGCGTAGGGGATTTTCTCGATGAAGGGGAGGAGCTCGAAGATGCGCTGCTTGCCGCGCAGCGCGCGGACTCCGTCCCCGAGCGTGGCCGCGAAGGGGAAGAAGGAGATCTGGTCGAAGTGGGCGAGGCCGACGTAGGCGAGGGCGGCGGCGAGGCGTTTGGCGAAGTCGCCTTTCGCGCCGGTGGCGCCGGCCATGGAACGGGAGGCGTCGAGGAAGACCCGGACGTGGACGTTCTCCTCGGCGGAGAACTCCTTGATGAAGAGGTGCCCGTGGCGGGCGTAGACGTTCCAGTCGAGGTATTTGAGTTCGTCGCCGGGGGTATAGGTGCGGTGGTCGGCGAACTCGATCGAGCCGCCGCGGCGGAGGCTCTCGCGGTCGGCGCGTTCCTGGCCGGAGAGGATCTTGCGGGCGACGATGGAGAGGTATTCGAGGCTCCGGATGAATTCCTCGTCGAAGAGCACGGCGTCTACCCGAAGGCGCGCACGGCGTTGTCGATGTCGTCCGCGAAGGTGAAGATCTGGGAGAGGCCGAGGAGGTCGAAGACTTCCTTCACGTTGGGCGACGGGCGCATGAGGATGATGTTGCCGTCGTTCTCCTGGGCGGTGCCGATGGCGCCGATGAAGACGCCGGCGCCGGCGCTGGAGATGTAGTCGAGGCGCGACAGGTCCACCACCAGGCGGTAGCTATTGCGCTCGAAGAGATCGTTGATGGTCCGCTCCATCTCCTCGAAGGTGTGGGCATCCAGGAAGCCGCTGACGGTGATGAACATCACGCCGTTTTGCAGCTTCTGCGTATTGATCTGAAACTCGGGCATCGCGCTCTCCTTTCGCACCCCCTCGGGGATCGTGATGACCAGGCAGACGACGTGGCGATCGCGTCGGGCCGGAGGTCTCTTCGTACCAGGCAATATACCTTAGGCCAACCGGAGATCCGCGGACCGGCCGCGGGCCGGGAGTCACGCGGACGGGGCCTTCTCTTCGGGCTTCTTCTTCAGGTTCTTGACCAGGATGAGCTCGTTCTGGACGCCTTCCTTGAAGACGTACTTCACTTCATCCATGATCTGGCGCATCAGGAAGATGCCCAATCCCTTCTTCTTTCCCTTCTTCACGTGGTCGTCCATGTCGGGGTCCTTGATGGAGCTGGGATCGAACTCCTTCCCCGAATCGCGGATGATCACGCGGAACTGGTCCTGGCCGGCCTCGATCTCCATTTCGATCGTGCCGTCCTTCTGGTTCTCGTAGCCGTGTTCGATGATGTTGGTCACGGCCTCATCGACCGCGAGGATGATCTTGCTCTCCTCCGTGCGCGACAGCGTCGACGCGCGGATCATCCGCTGGGTGAACTCGCGCGCCAGGCTCAGGAAGCGCGTGTCGTTCGAGATGATGATCCGATCTCGATAGACGTCCCCGGCCATTCCGGACTCCTAGCGGTGTGATCAGGGCATGAAGCGGAAGGTGACGAGCGTGATGTCGTCGTGCTGGGGCCCCGAGCCCTTGTGTTCATCGAGGTCCTTGACGACCACGTTGATGAACTGGTTCGACTCGCGGTCGGCCAGGTTGCGACAGTGGCCGAAGAAGCGATCGTCGCCGTACTCCTCCATCGCCAGGTTCATCGCCTCGACCACGCCGTCGGTGTAGGCCGTGAAGCGGTCGCCCGGGTAGAGCTGGTAGCGCTGTTCTTTCACGGTGCGCTCGAAGATCGGACCCTTGTCGAAGCCCAACGCGATGCCGTTCGGGTTGACCAGCTCCTGCGACTTGGTTTTGTGGCGCCAGAGGTGGAGCGGGTTGTGGCCCGCGCTCGACACCAGGAGCGTGCGCGTCTTCACGTTCAGGATCATGTACATCGCGGTGACGAACATGCCGCGGCGGATGTCCTTCGCCAGGATGCGGTTGGTCTTGATCAGGGTGTCGGCGGTCGAGAGGTTGCGCTCGGCTTCCATGCGCAGGAGCGAGCGCGCCATGGTCATGACCATCGATCCGGGAATGCCCTTACCCGAGACGTCGGCCACGACGATGCCCAGGTTGTCGGAGTCGATCGGGATGAAGTCGTAGTAGTCGCCGCCGACTTCCTTGGACGGGCGGTAGTAGGCCGAGACGTCGAAGCCGGGGATCTTGGGGATCTTCTTGGGCAGCAGGTTGGACTGGATTTCGGTGGCGATATTGAGTTCGTGCTCGAGCGCCTTGGTCTCGAGTTCGGCTTCGTGCGCGTCCTTCAGCGATTTCGTCATGGAGTTGAAGGCTTTGGCGACGATGCCGATCTCGTCGGTCGAGATCGCCTTGGTCTGGTGTTCGAGGTCGCCCTCGGCCACCGCCTGGATGTCGCGCACCAGCATCTTGACCGGCTTGGTGACGAGGTTGGCGAACACCAGGCCGATGATCGCGCCGATCACGACCACGATGCCGGCCGGGATGATCAGCGCGGAGGTGATCCGCTTCTGCACTTCGTCGATCTTGGCGGCGGAGAGGAAGAGCAGCACCTTGCCCAACTGCTGCCCGTCCTTGCCGATGATGGTCTTGGTATAGGAGCGCGTGCGCCCGCCGCCGGTCGAGGACTGGTAGTAGCCTTCGACGATTTTCACGCCCTCGTTCTCGCCTAGCGGCACCTGGTTGGAGAGGGAGACCGACTGCGAGCCCTTGTTGACCTGGCAGAGCGCCTGGTTCTGGTTATTGAGAATGACGATGTCGATGATGTCCGGGCTCTTGACCCCCATCTTGACATTGAGGTCCGAATTGCCCATGCGCGAAAGCGGATCCTCGGAGATCATCGACTCCAGCGCCTGGGTGAGGCTGTTGCCGGCCTCCGTCAGCTCGGTTACCGCCTTCTCCTGCGCCTTCTTCTCCTCCTCGCTCTCGGGTTTCTTGGCCGTGATCGTCTTGCCGAGACCCTCCACGAGCTCCTTGATGCGCGCGTTCATCTTGATCGTATTGGCGTGCGTCCCGATGTCGTTCCAGTACTCGAATTCGAAGCAGCCGAGCACCTTGACCATGCGCACGCCGGCCGCATTGATCTCGTCATTGGTGGCCTTGGTCGTGCCGTCGCGGGCGAGCAGCAAGAGGAGCCCGGCGGCCACGGCGACACTGCCGGCGATGATGACGGCGAAGCGGATGGCCAGGGGGATGCCGGTAGGCTTGATGTCTTCGCGTCCGCGCGGCTCACGCGCGCTGCCGCCCTCTTCCTCTTCGCCACCCATGGAGCGAGGTCCCTCTTCGGCCGGCTCGTCCTCCGGCGGGCGGGTCTTCCCGCGTCCACCCGCGCCGCGCGCGCCCGCGGCGGGGCCGCGGCGGGTGCCGGAACTGGGGGCCACGGCGGGCCGGCCGCCGGCCGGCGTGGCCCGGCTGCCGATCTTTCGCGTGTTTCGCTCTACCGCCATGCAGCGCGTCTCGGGCGTGAAATGGGTGGGGTCAGGAACGAACCCATATACCCGGTCCCGGGTTGCGCCGTCAAGCGTTTTCCGGGGCGGGCGCGGGCGACGGCGGGGGGAAGGTGCGCGCTGGTCGGCCCAGGGAGTGCCACGAAGACGGGCGAAGAGCCACGAAGGGAGCTACGGGAACACGAAGGGCCACAAAACGAGAAACACGAAGGGCCACCAAGGGGGCGACGACCGGCCGCGACGGAGCGGAAAACTGCATCGTCATTGCGCTGC
>JACRIP010000120.1 GCA_016220045.1 Planctomycetota bacterium | reverse complement strand
GGCGGCGGGCGAGGGCGCGCTGGCGCTGGCGGAAGTGGAGGCCCGGGCGGCCGAGCAGCGTACCCGGCTGGCGGCCGGCGAGGCGGAGCACCAGAAGACGCTGGCGGAGGCGGTGCAGGCGCAGGCGGACTTCAAGGACCGGGTGGCGGAGCTGGAGCGGCGGCTGGAAGCGCTGAAGCTGCGCGAGACCGTGGCGTCGGTGACCACGGCGGCCGACGACCTGGCCGCGCCGAGCGGGGACGTGGCGGAGACGTTGCGTAGGGTTGAGACCGTACTCGCGGAACGGTCCACGGCGGCGGAGGAGGCCCTGCGGACGGCGGCGGCGCGCAGCGCACTGCCGGTCGCCGTTCCCGCGCCCGCGGCGGCGGAGGGCTCTGCGGCGGCGGAGCGACGGGCGCAGGCCGCCCGGGCGCTGGCGGAGTTCCTGAAGAAGCGCGGGATTGCGGTGGCGGCACCGCCGCCCGCCCGCCGCGTCCTCCGCGATCTGGTCCCCCAGCCGCCGCGCCTCCCCCTCCGCCACCGCGATCTCCTCGCGCAGCCGCGCACACGCACCCGCACTCCGCCCCAGGCTGGTCTGCAGCGCGGCCATCCGCTCCCGGAAGTCCTGCTTTGCCAGCTCGAGCAGGGCCTCCGGATGACGCCGCTCGTAGCCGCCCATCATCCGGTCCAGCGCCCCGCGCAACGCATCGCCCAGCTTCTTCAGCATGGCCGCCGCTCCCCGGCCGCGGCGGCGGCGCGCGCGTCCGCGGGCGCCGCGCCCGCACCCGGGCTCGCTGTCGCCGCACCGCCCGCGCACGCGCCCCGTTCGCAACTCTCCTGGTCGAGCTCCGGACTCCAGCGCCCGGTCTCCATGAATTCCCGATAGAGCGCCACCGCCGGCGCGATGTTCAGGCCGTACTTCGCCAGCCAGCCGTCGTCGTAGTAACTGTGCGCGTAGCGCTCGCCGCCGTCGCAGAGCAGGGTCACCACCGATCCCGACTCGCCGCGCGCGCGCATCTCGGCCATGACCTGAAGCGCGCCGGCGACGTTGGTCCCGGTCGAACCCCCGCAGCGCCGCCCCAGGAGCGCGCTCAGGCAGCGCATCGCCGCCAGGCTCGCCACGTCGCGCACGCGCAGCATCCGATCCACCACGTCCGGCAGGAAGGAAGGCTCGACGCGCGGCCGGCCGATCCCCTCGATGCGCGAGCCTCCGGTATAGACCCCAGTCAAGCCGCGGCCGAGCCCGGGGAGCGCCGCTCCCCCGCCCGCGAGCCCCGGCTTCGCCGCGCTCCCGCCGCCCCGGTAATGCTCGTAGAAGACCGACCGCTCCGGGTCGACGACGCACAGGCGCGTGGCGAATTTGCGGTAGCGGATGTAGCGGCCGATGGTGGCCGAGGTCCCGCCCGTGCCCGCGCCGCAGACGACCCAGGCCGGGATCGGCCGCTCCTCCGCGGCGAGCTGGCCGAAGATCGACTCGGCGATGTTGTTGTTGCCGCGCCAGTCGGTCGCGCGCTCGGAGTAGGTGAACTGGTCGAGGTAGTGCCCGCCGGTCGATTCGGCCAGCCGGGTCGCGGTCTCGTAGACCGCGGACGGGTCGTCCACCAGGTGGCAGGCGCCGCCGTAGAACTCGATCTGGGCGATCTTCTCGGGCGAGGTGCCGCGCGGCATGACGGCGATGAAGGGCACGCCGAGCAGGCGCGCGAAGTAGGCCTCCGAGATCGCCGTCGAGCCCGACGAGGCTTCGATCACCGTGGCGCCCTGGTGGATCCAGCCGTTGCACAGCCCATACAGGAATAGGGAGCGCGCGAGCCGGTGCTTGAGGCTGCCGGTCGGGTGCACCGACTCGTCCTTCAGGTAGAGGCGGATGCCCGGCGTGCCGCGCAGTTCCACGCGCAGGAGGTGGGTGTCGGCCGAGCGCGTGAAATCCGCCTCGATCCGGCGCACCGCCTCGTTCACCCAATCGCGATCCATCATACGCGGTTTACCTCATTCCTGGCATCGGTGCGCTCCGTCGTTTCCCCGGAGGCATGCGGCGCGCTGTCCCGCTCCCGCCCACGCAGTCGGGCTCCCGATCGAGCGCGCGCCCGAGACCCAAGGCGCGGCCGGCGGCTGGCCAGTGGCTGTCGCAACCGGGACCGGCCGGGCCACCCCGGGGCGGACACAGGGGTCCGCCCCTACGTCCGGCCGCGGATTGCGTAGGGGCGGTCCCCTGTGTCCACCCCGCTTGGTCGTCGATTCCGCGGTACCGAAGCTCTGGGCAATCGCCTCACGCAGCGTTTCAATCTCCAAATCTCCAAATCTCCAAACCCCCAAACCCCCAAACTTCGTTCCGCGCACGCGCCCCGTTCCCGCCCGGCCACGGTCCCCGGTCACGGATGATCGGACGACTTCATCCGCCGCGCTTCGGTCAGCGCGGGCGTGGCGTAGCGGTCGTCGGGCGACAGGTTGACCGCCTTCTCGAGGTCGACGAGCGCCTTGTCGGTTTCGCCGCTGGCCAGGAGCGCGAGCCCGCGGTTGGTCAGGGCTTGCACCGAGTTCGGATCGATCGCCAGCACGCGCGCGTTGTCCGAGACCGCCAGCGGGTAATTGCCCAGCCCGTACTGGCAGAGCGCGCGGAACACATACAGCTTGCACAGGAGACGCGGGTCGCTGGGCTCGAAGGCCGCCGCCGTCGAGAGGTCGGCGAGCCCCTTGTCGAACTGGTAGCGCTGGACGAAGCAGACGCCGCGATTGAGCAGCGCCTGCAGGTTCTTGGGGTCGAGATGGAGGACCTCGGTGTTGTCGGCGATCGCGGCCTCGAAGTTCCCGCGCTCCATGTGGCAGAGGGCGCGGAAGAGGAAGGCGGGGACGCGCTCGCGCGGTTCGAGCTCGGGCAGGTCCAGGAGCCGCGTGAAATCGGCGATCGCCGGCAGGGTCTTGCCCAGGCTCATGCGCACGAGGGCGCGATTGAGCAGGGCGGGGCCGGCGACCGAGCCGTCGGCGGGCGCGCGCTCGAGCGCGGCGGTCAGGTCCTCCTCGGCTTCGCGCATGCCGGTGCCGCCGAGGCAGCGGCCGGCGATGCCGCGATTGACCAGGGCATGCACCTGATCCGGGTCCGCGGCCAGGCAGAGGGAACAGGCCTGGATCGCCTTGTCGTACTCGCCGCGCGCAAGATGGAAGAGCCCGGTGAGCAGCTCGACCTGCGCGCGCGCCGCGCGGTCCTCGCCCGCGCGCTCGCGCGCCCGCGCGAGTTCTTCCGGGACCGCGGCCCAGTCGCGGCGATCGAGCGCGGCGCGGGCGCGCACGAGGCAGGCCGCGGCCGACGCCGGATCGCCGCCCGCCGCCGCGTCCGCCGCGCCCCCGCCGGCCGCACTGGGCGCCGCCCCGGTCACCCCCGGTTCCTCCTCCCGCCGGCCGGTCAGTTCGCGCAATTGCTGCTCGATCTGGCGCTTCTCGTCCTCGAAGCGCTCGCGCACCTCGCGCGCCCGCCGCCCAGTCTCCTCCAGCGTCGCCCGCTCCCGCGCCGACGCGGCGCGCGCATCGGCGGCGCGCTTCACCTCCGAAGCGGCGAGCATGCCGAGGCTGACGATCGCCATGGCGACCAGCCCGCGGTGCTTGCGCAAATGGCGGACGGCGGTTTCGGAGAGGCTGGGCGGCCGCGCCAGGATCGGCTCGCCGCGCAGCCACCGCCCCAGGTCGTCCGCCATCGCGGCCGCCGTGGCGTAGCGCTTCGCCGGGTCCTTCTCCATCGCCTTCAGGCAGATGGTCTCGACCGCGCGCGGCGTGGTGGGCACGATCGCGGTCGGCGGCGGCGCCTGGTGGGAAATCACCTTATAAATGGTCTGGACGGTGGTGTCGCCGAAGAAGGGCGGCTGGCCGGTGATGAGGTGGTAGAAGACCGCGCCCAGTCCGTAGACGTCGGAGCGGACGTCCACGCCGGCGGAGTCGCCGTCCGCCTGTTCGGGGGACATGTAGGCGGGCGTGCCGAGCGCCGTGCCGCTGCGCGTCAGGTGGGAGTCGCCGCCGATCTGCTTGGCGAGGCCGAAGTCGGTGACGCGCGGCGCGCCTTCCTTGTCGAGCAGGATATTGCCGGGCTTGAGGTCGCGGTGGATGATGCCGCGGCGGTGCGCGAACTCGATCGCGTCGCACACCGTTTTCATGATCTCGGTGGCGCGCTGCACCGGGGGCCGCTCGCGCGCGAGGAGGCGACTCAGGGATTCACCCTCCACGTACTCCATGGTGAGGTAGTGACGCCCCTCGACCAGGCCGACGTCGATGACGGAGACGATGTTGGGGTGGTGCAGGCTGGCGGCGGAGTGGGCCTCGCGGCGGAAGCGCTGGACATCGATGTCGGAAACGTTCTGCTCGGCGTGGAGGACCTTGAGGGCGACGACGCGGTTGAGGTCGCGCTGGTAGGCGCGGTAGACGATGCCCATGCCGCCGCGGCTGATTTCTTCGAGCAGCTCGTACTTGCCGAAGGGGCGGCCGGTGTCGGCCGGCACCAGGACGCCGTCAGGCCGGGGCGGGCGTGGGCCGGGCTGGGAGTCGGCGATGGTCGCGTCGTTCTGCCAGGAGAGGGAGCGGGTCGGGTCGTTGGGCCCGGCGCGCCGGCGCTCGGGGCGCGAGGCGGCGCTCGCCGGTCCGGCCGCGCCCGCCGCGCCTGCCGCCCCACCGTGCGGCGGGTCGCGCAGGGTGTCGCGCCCGTCGCTCCGCGAGGGGGTCGCCGCGTCCCCCTCGAGGATGCGCGAACCGCACTCGTCGCACGTCTGGCGGTCGCGCGCGCCCTGCGCCGGCAGGAGCGAACCGCAATCGCCGCAGACCACCATCTCCCAGCCCTGCTCATCCAGGAATTCCTGGAGGCCATCGCGGTCCGCGACGCCGCGCTCGAAGAGCAGTTTCGCGAGCCGCACCATCGCGCCCTCGCGCTCGAACTCGGCCTGGCGGCGCAGGCCGGCGAGCAGGAGGTCGCGCGGCACGCGGCCCTTTTCGCGCAGGAGGTCCACGAGCGCGAGGTCGTCGCTCTTGTGACGGGTGTAGTCTTCGAGCTCCTTGATGTTCCGCCGCTGCATCGAGAGCAGGAAGGTGAGCTGCATTTCGGTGAGATGGCCGCGGTCGAGCAGCAGGCGGCCGAGTTCGCGCGGCGGCGTCAGGCCGCGCTGCAGGGTGACGCAGGCCTCCAGCTCCTC
>JACRIP010000116.1 GCA_016220045.1 Planctomycetota bacterium | reverse complement strand
TCCGCGCGGGGGGCCGCGGGCGCGGCGGCCCCGCTCGCGCCGGCCGGAAGCGTCGAGCTCCTGGTCGCGACGCACTCGGAGGATCTCGGCGACCTGGGTGAGGAGCTCTCCGCCGGGCCGCCGGACCTGGTGGTGTACGCGCACTGCCTGCAGTGGACCTACGACCAGCCGATCCTGCCGGAGGTGGCGGGACTGATGGCGCAGATGGCGAAGATGCCCTGGGAGGAGCGGCTGCGGGTGGCGGAGGAGGAGGGCGGGGAGCGCAAGATCGTCAAGCTGCCGCCGGACGCGCGGCCGGCTGCGGAGCTCGCGGCGCGCCTCGTCGAGGAGGCGGAGGCGGCGCCGGCGAACGCGGCGGTGGGCGAGATGACGGCCTTCTATGCGGGTCGGCGCGATCTCCGGCTCGGCGGCGCGGAACCCGGCGAACGCCGGAGGATCTTCCGCTGCGCCTCGCCGGTCCCGGGCGCGCGGTTCGGGTAGCGGAGGCGGTCGCAAAAGGCAGCGATCCGTGGCCCTTCGGTGCAGGCGCGGACGCCGGCGCGCGCGCCACACGACATGGAGGAGCGAACGTGGACTGGCTCGAGGCCCTCGACCCGCACCCGCCGCGGGCGCGCGACATCTTCTGCAACCGCACGCTGAATCTGCGGGCGGTGCGCGCCATCGGGTACGACATGGACTACACCCTCGTGCAGTACCGGGCGGAGCAGTGGGAGCGGCGCGCGTACGAGGACATCAAGGCGCGGCTGATCGCGCAGGGCTGGCCGCTGGCGGAGGTCGGGTTCAACCCCGAGTTCATCGCGCGCGGCCTGGTCGTCGATACCGAGCTCGGCAACCTGGTCAAGGCCAACCGCTTCGGCTACGTCAAGCGCGCCACGCACGGCACGCGCCCGCTCGATTTCGACACCCAGCGGCGCGTCTACTCGCGGCTCACGGTGGACCTGGCCAAGGACCGCTGGGTCTTCCTGAACACGCTCTTCTCGCTCTCCGAGGGCTGCCTCTACGCGCAGCTCGTGGACCTCTTGGACCTGGGCAAGCTCCCGGGCGTGCTCGGCTACGCGGACCTCTTCCAGCGGATCGGCGTTTGCCTGGATGCCGCGCACACCGAGGGGCGGCTGAAGGCGGAGATCGTCGCCGATCCCGGGCGGTTCGTCGTGCTCGATCCGGAGACGCCGCTGGCCCTGCTCGATCAGCGGCATGCGGGCAAGAAGCTCCTGCTCATCACCAACTCGGAGTGGGACTACACGCAGGCGATGATGAGTTACGCGTTCGATCGCTACCTGCCTACGGGACAGACCTGGCGCTCGCTCTTCGACGTGATCATCTTCGGGGCGCGCAAGCCGGACTTCTTCCGTTCGCGGGTGCCGCTTTTCCAATTGGTCGACGAGAGCGGGCTGTTGCGGCCGGCGCTGGGGCTGCAAAGCGGCGGCATCTATCTGGGCGGGTGCGCGTCGCTGGTGGAGAAGTACCTGGGGCTTTCGGGCGACGAGATTCTGTACGTCGGGGACCACATGTGGGGCGACGTGCGGGTGGCGAAGAGCACGCTGCGCTGGCGCACGGCGCTGGTGTTGAGCGAACTGGAGGGGGAAGTGTCGGCGCTGGAGGCGTTTGCGCCGCGGCAGGCGCGGCTGCAGGCGCTGATGGCGCGCAAGGAGGAGGCGGAGCGGCTGCACTGTCTGTTGCGGCTGGCGCTGCAGCGCCGCGCGGGGTACGGTCCGGCGGTGGAGGTGTCGGAGCGCAAGGTGGAGCGGCGGCTGGGGGCGCTGCGGGCGAGCCTGGAGGCGCTGGACCAGAAGCTGGTGCCGCTGGCGCAGGCGGCGGGCGAGGTGGGGCATCGGCGCTGGGGCCCGCTGATGCGCGCGGGGAACGACAAGAGCCACCTGGCCCGGCAGATCGAGCGTTACGCGGACATCTACACGTCGCGGGTCTCGAACTTCCTCTTCCGCACGCCCTTCGTCTATCTGCGTTCGCCCTACGGCAGCCTGCCGCACGACGCGCCCGCCGGTCCGGAGGCGGAGTAGGGGCGGCATCGGGCAGAACCCTGAGGACGACGCCGCGGCGGGGCGACGGGGCGCCGGCCGGGCGGTGCCTTGGCCGCCCCACGCACCCCCTATCGCGCCGGCCGAACGTCGCCCTGTCTGCCCTGCCAGATCTTCGCCAGGATCTCCCCGCGCAAGTAGTCGTACCACTCACGCTCAAGGGCCGGGATGGGGCCGATCGTCCGCTCGAACCGCTCTCGTGAAAACCCGACGCGGAGGAGGTCCAGGTACGGCCTGGCGTACTTTCCGTCCTGGCCATGAAAGAGGAAGTGGGTCAGGCTCCAGGCGTGAAGGTAGTACAGGTTGAATCGCTTGTCCACATCCTCGGCGCCGCCAAGGTCGAGCACGACGCTCGCCAGGGGAATGATCTGACCGCTGCGCTGATCGGCCGCTACCTCCCCCGAGAGCCGCAGCGAGGGCAGCCACCAGACGGGGTAGGTGCCGAGGTCAACCCTCCCCAACTCCGGAGGCAGATCCTTGACCACGACGCGGCTGGTGGAAAAGTAGGTCGCGAGCCCTTCCTCCAGCCACCGCGGCAGGGCGAGCCCGGCCACCTCGATGTCGAGCTGATGGGTCGCTTCGTGGAGCATCCAGTGGTAGTGATTCGCCTCCTCGGCCGGGTAGTACGCATGGCAGAGCTGTCCATCGTAGAAGGCCTCGGCCCAGCCGGATCCCGGGTTGCAGCGCTTGAACTCCGCGCGGTCGCGGTAGAGGCGGATCTTGAGCTTCGCATGGTCCTGCCGCAGGTCCAAGACCCCCCGGAAGAACTCTGAGTAGGTGCGATACAGGATCTCCATCGCGTCTCCGATTCGACGCGCCTCTGCTTCCGGAGCACTGGACTCCACGAGATAGTGCGCGGTTTCGATGCGACACTGAGCCGTCCATCGCTGTCTGAGGGCTTCCAGGAAGAGGATCGCGGTTCCCACGGCGACCATCCCCAGGAGGACCTTCTCGCGCCGACTGTATTTCTGGAAGAGCTTCACTCAAGGTCCATCCATTAGGGGCACGGTGCGCCATGGTCCCCACAGGTGGCCGCTCGCGTTGGATCGACTCAGGCTGGCAGTGGGCAGCCACTACCGCGGCCCCGGCCCCGGTCCTCCCGGCCCCGGTCCTCCCGGTCCCGGCCCGCCAGGTCCCGGCCCGCCCGGCCCGCCGCCACCCGGACCTCCGGGACCGCCCGGCCCCTTCGGCCCACCTGGCGCGGGCGAGTTCGACCCGGGCCCCTGCGCGCCCAGCAGCGAGCCGAGCATCTGCTTGCGCGAGCCGTTGAGCGGCACCTGGTTCAGCAGCGACGAGGGCACCTGAAACCCCGGCCCCTTCCCCGCCGGCCCACCCGCTCCGCCCACACCCCCCGGCCCACCGGGACCACCCGGTCCAGTCGGCCCGCCCGGCCCGCCCGGCGCGCCACCTTTGCCCGGACCGCCGGGTCCCCCCGGTCCACCACCCCCGCCCGGACCGGCCGGAAGCTCCAGCGGAATCGAACCCAGGCCGCGCAACGCCTCGGCGGGATTCTTCGCGCCCAGCGTGCTGCGCACCAGCTCGTTCAGCACGCCCCCCACGTTCCGCTCCATCACCTGCAGGAGCTGCTCGCGCAACGGTCCACCCGCGCCGGTTAGGCTACCCACCTTACCATCAATCCCGAGAAACGCCTTGGCCTGGTCGAAGAACTTCTCCTGATTCGCCGTACCCGACAGGTCCGTGGGGAACGGCAACTCCACCCCCGCCGTCTTCACCATCGCCGTCACCTGCTCATAGAAACTCCGACTCTGCTGCGCGGCGTCCTGGTACGGAACGCTCCGCCCCGCCTCCGCCGCCGCCGCCATCGCGCCGTAGGCCGCAACGCTTTCCGCGCTGTCGCTCCCGTCCTCCTCGCTGCCGGTCGAGGACTCCTTCTCCGCGGCCTGCTTGGCTTCGTCGTAGACCTTCTTTGCCCAGGCATACACCTGACGGGCGACCTCCTCCGCCTTCGCGGCATCCATCCAGCAGCTCGGATGGTTGATCGGCTCATACGCGTCGCCCGATTTCAGCACGAACCAGATCCCTTGCTTCTCGTTCGGCCAGTGCTGCCGCTTCCCCGGCACGGTCTCGACGGCGACCCGGACGTCGAGCGCCTTCACCTCCCCGATGCCGGTGTAGAGCTGCTGCGTGAAGTGCAGCTTGCCCGGCTGCCAGCCGTCCGTGGCCCGGCCGGAGGTCGAGAGCATGCCGATCCCGATGTACCGGCAGCGCGGGATCAGGTCCTGCAACGCGAGCGTTTCCCATCCCTCCGCGCCCGCCCGGCCCACCCAGGCCAGGAGCAGCACGAGGCACACGGAAACGACCAAGAGCGGGGGGCGGCAAGCGTGTCTCATCGAGTTCTCTCCAGTCCTGTGAACGGTGGATCGCAACGGCGAAGGGGCGACGGGCGCCGCGAGGCCGCGGTCAGGCGGCCGCGGGCCGGCGCGCCCGCCACGCGGCCCAGGCGAAGAACAGCCCGAACGCCGCGTCGCCGGCGCCGTAGACCGCGTAGAAAACGCCGGCCGGCAGGTCGCGTTCGGCCAGTGCGGCGAGCTCTCCGCCGCGATGCGCCAGCCAGACGCACCACCACGCCGCGTAGATGAACTTCTCGAGCGCGAATACCGCGCTGATGGCCGGCGCCGCGCGCCACGACCGCGCCTGCGCCGCATAGGCCAGGCCCCAGACCATCACCAGCAGGCACGCCGGGCGCGAGAACATCGCCGGGTCGGTCGCGAAGATCGCCTGGTTGGTAAGGGCGCGAGTGAAGACGAGAATGCCGCCGATGTTGAAAGCCGCCGCCGCGACGAAGCCGAGACGGATGCGCGCGTCGTTCATGGTGGCCGCCATGGCAATCGGATTAGTGAAACACCTGAGACGCGCACCCGGGCGAGAAGCGCGATTCCGCCGGAAGAGCGGGTCGCAAAAAGTGCCGGAAGGGCGGAATCGGCGAGCTGGCGGGGCGGACACGGGGGTCCGCCCCTACGCCCAGCCTCGGCTTTCGGTAGGGGCGGACCCCGGTGTCCACCCCGGGGTGGCCCGGC
>JACRIP010000121.1 GCA_016220045.1 Planctomycetota bacterium | reverse complement strand
TCCCCCCGGCCCGACCCCGCCGGCGCCGGCGTCGCGTCCCAGAATTCCCATCCGCCCCCACCGCCGCCCCCGCCGCCCTCCTCCACCTCCACCACCAGGCTCCCCGCCAGCACCGGCGCGCGCTGCAACCGGAAGACCTGCTCGGGCGTCCCGTCGCTCGAACCCACCACCTCGTCCCGCACCGTCACCGCCTGTACGGCAGACACCGTATTCAGCAGCAGGCGCGTGAGGCGCGGGGTGGCGGCGTACTCCGGCCGCTCGACCCGCGCCCGCACCCAGAACAGCTCCGCCGTCTCGATCCCGACCTTCGAGCGCGCCGGGTCGCCGAGCCCGGACAGGTGCACCGCGCCGCTCGCCGCCAGCCCGCGCGTGCCGTCGCGAACCACGGAAAGCGGCGCCCAGCGCTTGCCGTCCCACACCTCCCACGCCGGTCCCGCGACCGCTCCGCTCCCCGCCGCGCCCCCGCAGGCCGCGCCGCAGGCCGGCGCCGCCGCCTCCGGCGCCTCGACCGTCAGGTAGAGGTCGCCGCGCGGCAAGCGCAGCGGGCCTTCGAAGCCCAGGTAGAGCGCGCTGCCGTCCACGACCGGCTCGCCGAAGGGCGCCCACGCGCCCGTGCCCAGGTCGTTCGCCGTGCCGCACGCCGCGTACTCCGCGCCGTCGAAGGACTGCACCGCGCGCAGGACCAGCGGCAGCACCGCCAGCTCCTCCTCGGTCTCGAAGTAGACCGCGCCGTCCTCCCCCGGCGGGTCCGCCTCGCACCGCGTTCCGCGCGGCACGACCACGGCGTCCCGCGCGCCCTCCGCCGCCGCGAAGGTCAACGCCGCCCGCGCCGGCCGCGCCGGCCGCGCCGCGATGCCCAGCAGCTTCAGGAACTCGCCGTAACTCCGCTCCGGCGCCCGGTTGATCTGCCAGAGCAGCGTCTCGCCCATCCACGCGAAGAGCGACAGGAGCGCCATGCCCGGATCGCTCTCGCTGCGATCCGTCCACTCCGGGACGTAGCGGGGGATGCGCGCGGTCATTTCACGCAGCAGATCGTCGTGCGTGCGCGCGTCCAGGCGCGGTGTCTCAGGGGCCATGCCGGATCGTCCTCAAGGTGTAGCCATGCGGGTGGGAACGGGCACAACCACGCGACCGAGGCCGCCGGTCGCCGGCGTCGAGAACTCGACTTCGAGCAGCAGGCGACGCTCGTCCTCTGGCGCCGTCGTCGCCCGCACCGCGGTCACGCGGATGCGCGGCTCGCACGCCGCCAGCGCCTCGCGCGCCAACGCCTCCGCCGCCGCCGGGGTCGCCGCCCCCGCCAGCCGCGAGCCGAAGCGCGCGTCGGCCGGCAGCGACCCGCGCGGCGTGGTCAGCACCAGCCACACCGATTCTTCCAGCCGCCGCTCGCCGGCCGAAAGCGCGATCCCGCCCTGCGCGTTCACGCGCACCGGAAAGGACCAGCCCTTGAGCGCGCCCGCCGCGGGGCCGCCGCCCGACGCCTGCTTCCGCTCGCTCATCCGGCGCACCTCACCGCGGAGAAGCGCGTGCGGTAGCCTACGGCATCAACCCGATGGAGCGTGCCCTGCAGGCGGTAGAGCCCCTCCTCCGGCCCGCCGGTGCGCACCACCAGGAGCCGCCCGGCGCGCAGCCGCGGATCGCCCGCCGCCGTCCCGCTCAGCTCCTCCGGGCCGCCCGCGCGCACGCTCCAGCGGAGCGTCGCGCCGTCTCCCGGCGGGGCCAGCACCACCCGCTCCGTCGCCGGCTGCGGGATCGGCGCGAGCGCCAGCGCCGCGCCGTCCACCGAGAGATCGTGGCCGAGCGCGCGCGCCACCCGCCGCAGGTAGGCCACGTCGGGTTCCATCCGCTGTTCCAGGAGGGCGCTCCCCGCCGGCAGGTCCGGCCCGTCCCCGGCCGCCAGCGCAACGCCCGCCGCGCGCGCGAGCGCCCGCGCCAGGTCGCCCAGCGTCCGCATCGCGTGCCGCGCCGAGCGCGGCGCGCCGCACAGCGCCGCCAGCCGGTCCCGCCCGCGCAGGCGCATCACCCGGCCCCCGTTACCGGTCTCCGACTCCAGCGCGGACAGCTCGCCCACCAGCGCGGTCGCGCACGCCCCGCGCCGCCCGAGCGCCAGTTCCACCGGCGCGCCCACCCAGGTGTCTCGGGGAAATACCTCATCATCCCCGGCGGACCACTCGACCTCGAAGACGTCCAGCCCGGCCAGACCGTCCCGCAGGCAGAGCGCCGAGCGCCCCCGCAGCGCGGCGTCGCCCCACGGCCGACCCGCCACCGTGAGCTCGAATTCGCCCTCCACGGCCGGCCCCGCACCCCGCTCCGCAAGTCCCGCGCGCAGGGTCACGGACGACCTCCCGCCGGCGGGATCTCCAGCACCGCGCCCGCCGCCAGCTCCCACGGATCGTCGAGCCGATTGTGCTCCGCCAGCCGCCGCCAGCCGCGCGCGTCCCGGTACTCCTCCGCGGCAATCGACAGCAGCGTCTCGCCGGCACGCACCACCCGCCGCCGCGTTCCCGCCGCCGCACTCCCCTCCCCTCCCGTTCCCGTTCCCCCGGCTTCCGGACCCGGCCCCGGCCGCGCCGCGCTCCCGCGCAACGCCAGCCGCAGCGTCGCGCGTTGCGGCGTCCCGTCCGCATCGAACCACAGCACCCGCGCCGCCGCCGTCTCCACCCGCCCGGTAAACTCCAGGTCCGGCCCCCAGGCGAAGCGGCAGCGCGCCCCCCGCCCGTCCCGCCCCGCCCCCAGCCCCGCATAGAACCGGTCCAGGTCCTCGCGCACGCTTCCGCCCGTCAACGTCCGGTCAAAAAAAAGTTCGACACTGAGCCGCTCGGCGCCCTCCGCGCCCGCGCGCCCGGCGCGCCGTTCCAGGGCCAGCTCGGGCGGATTGAACTGCACCGCTTCCGGCACCCCGCTCCCGTCCAGGTTGGTCAGCGTCGCTTTCGCCGGCTTCACGACAGGATCCTCCAGGGATGCGCCTCGCGTTCCAACCGCTCCTCCGCTGCCGCTTCGAGGAAGGCCGCGGCCAGCGCCCGCCGCACCGCCTCCTCGACGGCCTCGGCGGTCAGTTCCGCGCCCGCGCCCCCGACCCGAATCCGGCTGATCAGCTCGTGCACGATCAACGGCATCTCGTCTCTCCTCGGTCGCGTCGGGCGCCGGGGCGACCTACCGGGTCGCCCCTACGCGGGCAGCGCCACCAGCCCCGCATGCGCCAGCTCCAGCCGCTCCAGCGCCACGCGCGAGCGCAGGGCGTCGAGTTGCGGACCGCTCCAGCGCACCGGCACCGCATCGCGGAAGCCCCACGCCCGCGCCACGCCGCCGGCGCCGTCGAGCAGCGCCACCACGCCCGCGCGCGCCCGGCCGCGCCCGCGCGCGCACTCGTCCAGCCAGTCCCACAGGTCGCATTCCGCGCCCAGCCCGCGCGTCAGCACCAGCCGGCCCGCGGAGACGCCGCCCGGAAAGCGATGCACCCGGTCGTTGAGCCCGCCCTCGCGGTACTCCACGACTTCGAGCGCGACCTCGAGCCCGGAACACTCCGAGAACCCGGGCCCGGCGGCCAGCTCCGCCGCGGACAGGCCGCCCGCGGTCAGGCCTTCGAGCCGCGCGGGCTCGACAAAGAGGATCGCGAACCGCCAGGCGCCCAGCGGCTCGCTACGGCTATTCCCCGATCCCATGGGTTACACCAGACGCAGGCCTTCGTGGGCGATCTCCAACGACTCGATCGCCACCTCCCCGCCGCGCGCGTTCAGCATCGGCCCTTCCCAGCGCACCGGCCAGCCCTCGCTGAATTCCCAGCGCAGGGCGGGCTTGCGCGCTTCGTCCAGCAGCACGACCGCGCCGCTGCGACGCTCCACCTGGCCGTCGAGCGTCTTCTTGCGCCATTCCCACAGTCCCCGGTCCTGCGACAGCCCGCGCTTCAGCACCAGGTTCGCGCTGCGCCGCAGCCCCGGCAGCTTGCGCGGCGTCGCGCCCGCGTCCGCGCCCTCCCGGTACTCGATCACGTCGGTGTCGCTCGACAGCCCGCTCACTTCCGTGAACCCGGCCCGCGCGATCCCCTCGATCTCGACGATGAAGTTGAAACTGGCGAACGGGTCGTTGCGCTCCGCCTTGGGCATGACATGCTCCTTCATTGTCCCGGTTGCGCACGACGCCGGTCGAGCCGGCGCCGCACGCCCTCCGATTTCACCGCCGAACCGTCAGCCTGCCCCCGACGGGTCCGCGCAACCGGCGTCGGCACGCAACCGCGTACCGCGCCACGCGACTCCGCGACCGGTGAGACGTCACCGCCGCGGGAAACGATCCAAATCCTCTTCGGGTTCTCCCGGCTCCCCCTCCCGGTCCCGGTCCCGGTCCCGTTCCAGGCCGGGCGCGACGGCCCAGCCGGCGGGCGCCGTCAGCCGCACCGGCCGCACCTGATAGCAGGCCGACAGCCGGCACGGTTTCCCCAGCGCGCGCCAGATCC
Source organism: Planctomycetota bacterium (assembly GCA_016220045.1). Lineage (GTDB taxonomy): Bacteria > Planctomycetota > MHYJ01 > WSZJ01 > JACPWG01 > JACRIP01. Next base: position 2,106 of record JACRIP010000121.1, on the reverse strand, counting down.
CCATCAGCTCCTCGCTGGTGGGCGATTCCAGCACCACCCGCAGCCGCTCCGGCACGCTCTCCGCCGCGGCCTTCCCATGCGGGACTTCCAGGATGGCGTGGTCGTGCAGAAGCTGCAGCACCTCGCCCAGGATGCGGTGCTCCACGCCGCGTTCGCGCGCGTAGGCCGTCACCAGATAATGCAAGCGCACGGCCAGCGGCGCCGCCGCGATCTCCTCGCCGCTCCCGTGTCGCAGGTACGGATCGTCGGTGATCCGGTGCAGGAACAGCGAGATCTGCGGGATGTTGGTAACTTGCATGTCCTCGGGCGATTCGATCCGGATCTGGTCGATCGAGCGAAACTGCCGATCCTGGTGGAAGTGCTCCCAGAGCACGTGCACCAGCGCATCGCTCACGTCCCCGATCACTCCGGTACCGGCCATGCGGCCTCCAGGATCGCTCCGAGGTCCCGATAATATTCGGCGGGCATTATACGGCGCATTCGATCAATTGCAACAACCATGAGTCCCGAGTCCCAGGTCTAAAGTCCAAGGTCCAAGGTCCAAAGTCCAAGGTCTACCTCGGGCACCGTCCGAAACCCAAGGCGAGTGCCGATTCGTGGTGCGATTGGGTGATTTGGTGATCGGGTGATTGGGTGATTACGGCACCCTGAATTGCGAACGGGGGTTCACGATTCTCCGCAGGAAGGATCCAAACCCCCAAACCCCCAAACCCGCCGGCTACGGTCTACGCCCTACCTCCTTCCCGCCCTCGCTCCCTTCACGCCCCCCCGCCGATCCGGTACAGCGCCGCCGCGTTTCCGCCCGCCAGCTTCGCCAACTGCCCCAACGACAGGTTCAGGACCTGCATGTTGTTGAAGTACGCCCGGTACTCGTGGCGCCGATCGTCCTCCGCCGTCACCCCGATCGGCGAGTCCGTTTCGAACAGCACCCGCTCCACGCCGAGCTGCGTGATCGCCCGTTCCACCCAAGGGAACTCCGCCCAGCTCATGCCCAGGTACAGGTTCTGCGCCTGCTTCGCCGCCCGGATCGCTTCCTCGTGCCCATGCCGGCCCCACGAGATGTGCATCCCCATGTGCACCATGTGGATCTTGGCGCGCGGGAACTTCAGCGCCAGCTTGAGCAGCATCTTCGGATGGCCGTACGCGTCCGCCGCGCTGTGGAACTGCAGCGGCACGTCGCGCTCCATCGCCAACTCCACGAACTTGTGGATCTGCGTCTCGTCGACGCGGAAGCGGTCCGCCGACGGATGGAATTTGATGCCCACGAAACCCTGGTCCAGCGCCGCGCGCACCCGCCCCACGTCCTCTTCCGCCGGCGGCGCGCAGAAGTAGACGCCCAGGAGCCGCGGGTTTCCCCGGACCACTTCCGCGTCCGGCGTGACCGCCAGCGCGCGGTCCACGAAGTACGCTTCCATGCGCGTCGCCACGGGCGCGAGCTGCCGCCCATTGTGCGCGTGCACGTGCGCGTCGATCACCTCGGGTACGCGGAAGAGATCGACGCAGAACTTCCACTTCCGTCCCGCGTTGTCGTCCCATTCGCGGCGCAGGTTGCGGAAGGCGAAGAGCAGGTTGCAGGCGTCCCCGGCGGACGGCACCGGGACATGCGCCTGCCAGTATTCGTCCGGCCGCCGGCTCATTTCGATCTCCGGCTCGGGCTCGCGCAGGTCCTCGCCCACGGTACGGGAATACGCGTAGTTGAGGTAGAGCCGGTCCGCGCCCGCGAGCTTGCCGCGGTAGAAGAGGGTGAGGATGTTCTCCCCGATGCGCGACCGGTCGATGTCCACCGGCACGCGCTGCGGCGCGAACGGGTTCCTGCCCGCGCTCTCGCTCATCGCCCGCACTCCGGCAGCGCGCCCGCCAGCGCGCGCAGCAGGGGACAGGTCGCGCAGCCGGCCAATCCCTGATCGCAATGGGTCTGCACCAGCTCCAGGAGTCCCTGCTGCCGGCGCGAGTTGCGCACCACGCCCCCGGTGTCCCCGCGCGGGCCGAAGATGCGCAGCGTGCCGAAGCGCAGGAGATGGTTCGCGCCCAGCGCGGGCGCCGCGCGCCAGAGCGACGCGGCCGCCGCGGCCAGCGCCCCGTCGCCGCGCCGCCCGCCCTCCGCCG
>JACRIP010000124.1 GCA_016220045.1 Planctomycetota bacterium | reverse complement strand
GTCCCGAGAAACGCCGCCGAAATCCTGACGCTCGGCCAGGCTCTGGCTCCGCTTCGCAGGCGCGGCGTGTTGCTCGTCGGTAGCGGAGGCGTCGTCCACAACCTGGGACGTCTCCACTGGGACGACAGGGTCGCCCCCGTTGATCCTTGGGCCCATCGTTTCGACGAATGGATCCGCGGACGCCTTGAGCAGATGGACCTCGGGGGAATCAGCGAATATCGCGCAGTCGCCCCGGAAGCGAAGCTCGCGGTGCCGACTTCGGAACACTTCGATCCGATCTTCTTCGTGCTGGGTGCGGCATCCGCGGCCGACCATGTGGTCGATGTGTACGAAGGCTTCCGCCATGGCAACCTCTCCATGCGCACGTTCATGCTGCGCTGACCTTGAACGGCCGGCATTTGCGCTCTCAGCTCGGAAACATAAACGTCCTCGTCTTGCCCGACCAGGTCGCAGTGGGCAAGGCCTACGATGCCTTCGACGCGGGCGGCGCGTTGAAGGATGGCAAGCAACAGGCGGCCATCGCGCGACTCGGCGACGTCCTGGCGACGACGCTGGCGCGACTGAATGACTGAGGCCAAACCGGATCGGCAGCGCGAGTTGCTCACGCGCATCGCCTCGCGCGACAACCGCGACGAGGACTTTGCGATTACGGAAATCGTGGAAGCAGCGAAGGTTCGTGTGGCCGACAAGTCCATCCGCAAGGCGTTTCGGGCGGGCGATGTCAACCAGATGCTGCCCCGGTTGATCGAGGCCGGACTCGTCGATAACAACCGCCACGGGGAGTACTCGCTCGCGGTACCCCTGTTCGGCGAGTACCTTCTCCGGGCCAACCGGCGCCCGGGCGGCCCACCGTAGGGACTCCGCTCCCCTCATCCCAGCTTCTTCGCCAGGCACAGCACGGGCGCGGGCGCGAAGCCGTGCGCGCCCAGGAACCCGAGCAGGTCGAGGTGGTTCCATTCGACCTCTGTGCGGATGGTGTCGATGCCGATGGCTCGCAGGTTGGTCTCAAGCTGCGCCAGCAGGGCGCGACCGACGCTCTTGCCGCGCAGGTCCGGGTCCACGCCGATCGAGTCGATGATCGCCGTCGGCTCCGGCAGGCCGAATTCGCCGTAGTACAGCCGGCCCAGCAGAAAGCCCGCGAACGTCCCGCCGCACTCCGCGGCGAGCGAGATCCGAATGCCGGTGTCGCGGGTGACCTCCGCGAGCTTGCGCTCGTAATACTCCCGGCGGCGGCGCCCGCTCGCGCGCGCGTCGATCCGCACCACCGACTCCAGGTCGGCCGGCGCGAGATCGCGCACCACTACGCCCTCGAGGCCGGTCGTCCCCGGATCCCGGAAGAGATCCTCGTGGGCGGAGGCGGAGGGGGAACGCGAGGGAGAGGGAGAAGGCGATGGGGATGAGGATGGAGTGGACATGGCGTCCTCCTTCGAGAATGCGAGGTCGATAGCCACCGAACACACGGAACACACCGAGAGCCACGGCGGTTGCATGGGCGGCTCGCCGTTCCCGCCCCGTCCGCCCTCCAAGCTACCGCCTGGCGAAGCCACCGCGACCGGCACGCCGCGGCGGCCGGCGTTCGACCCCGTCTTTCTCGTACTCGTACTCGTACTCGAACGCCCTGGGCATTCGAGTACGAGTACGAGTACGAGATACGAGTACGACGACGGCCGAAGCTACGACCGCTATCGTCCGGATCGTGGCCCCGCATCGACGGACCGCTCCTACATCACTCCCGCCTCCCCCCCCGCGCCCGCCAACGCCCCGGCGCCCGCCAACGCCGCCACCTTGCCCAGCCGATACTTCCCCCACAGCGCCGCGCCCAGCGCGCCTGCGTAGATCGCTTCCGGCCGCGCCACGAACGTCAGATCGGTCTTCGACTTCTTCGCCTCCTCGGCCAGCGCCGCCGCCAGCCCCACGTCCGCCGCCAGCCCGCCCGTCAACGCTACAGTCCCTACCGCACCCGCCGCCTCCAGCAGGCGCACGAACCGACCCGCCATCGACAGGTGAATCCCCTTCAGGATGTCCGGGATCTTGATGCCGCGCGACACCATGTTGATCACGTCGGTCTCCGCCAGCACCGCGCAGATGCTCGAACACTTCTCCGGCGTCGCCGCCGTCAACGACAACGGCCCGATCTCCTCCAGCGCCACCCCGAGGTAGCGCCCGATGTTCTCCAGGAACTGCCCGGACCCGGACGCGCACTGGCTGGTCATGCGGTAGCGTTGCGGCCGCCCGCGCTCGTCGATCACGATCGCCCGCCCGTGCAGCGCCCCGATGTCGAGCGCCGCCGTCGCCGCCGGCACCAGCTCGCGCCCGCCCCGCGCGTGCGCCGTCATCCCGTAGAAATGCCCGGTGCGGAACTCCACCAGCTCCCCTTCCCCCGTGGTCGCCAGGTAGTCCACCTCGTCCGCGCGCAGCCCGGCCGTGGCCAGCGCTTCCCGGTACGACTCCTCGGCCACCGTGCGCACGTCCCGATGCCGCAGCCGGTCCGTGCGCCGCACCAGCGTGCGATACCCGCCGCCCGCCCCCTCCGCGTACTCGATCAGCACCGTCTTGATCGCGCTCGACCCGACGTCGATGCCGCCCGTGATCCTGCCGTTCATGCTCCGGCCTCCTGCTTCTGCTCCACCGGGTCCGCGGCCGCGTCCGCGCCGGCCCGCAACGCGAAAAGCGCCGCGCCGAGCGCACCCGTGAAGATCGAATCCGGTGAGATGTTGAGCGCCACGTCGCCGTAGTTCTGCTTCACCAGCGTGCGCAGCACCGACACCGCGGTCACGTTCTTCGCCACGCCGCCGGTGAAGGTGAACTCGTTCTTGATCCCGCCCGAGCGCGCGATCAGGGACATCGCGCGCAGGATCACCGCGCGGTGCAGCCCCGCCAGGATGTCCTCGCGTTTCTGGCCCAGCGTCAGCCGGTCCCGGATCTCCGCTCCGGCGAATACCGTACACGTGGAGCTGATCTTGACCGGGCGGGTGGCCTTCTGCGCGAGCGGTCCGAGCTCGTGCAGGCCGAGGCTCATTTCGTCGGCGATGTACCCGAGGTAGCGCCCGCAGCCGGCGGCGCAGCGGTCGTTCATCTGGAAGCTGGTCACGATGCCGTTCGCGTCCACCTGGATCGCCTTGGTGTCCTGGCCGCCGATGTCGAGCACGGTCGCGGTCCCCGGGAACATCGCGTGCGCGCCGAGCCCGTGGCAGAGGATCTCGGAGCGGATCTGGCGCTTGGGGAAGGGCAGCCGGGCGCGCCCGTAGCCGGTGCCGGAGGCGTTCGCGACCGCCAGCGCGCGGCCGAAGGCGTCGCGCAGCGCGGCGCGCAGGAGCGGCACGGCCGGATCGGCCGCGAGCCCCTCCGCCACCAGCGCCTGCTCGATCGCCCAGCCCGCCCCCTGGTCGAAAGCCAGGTCGATCTCGCGGTTCTCGACCTTCAGGATCGCCTTGTCGAAGACCGCCATCAGCGCCTCGAAGGGCAGCTTGCCGGGGGAGGCGCGCTGTTGCGCCTCCTTGTGGTACTGGCTGCCCGCGAGGTCGCGGAAGAAGTCCGACTTGCGCGGCGCGCCCGGCCGGAAGAGCTCCTCGGTGCCGGCGTCCAGCACCTCCAGGATCTCCCGGATGGCGGGGGCGAGCGGCGCGTTCGCGAAGAAGCTCTGCACCGCCGGCACCTCGGCGGTGGCGACCTCCCGGAGCACCGCCATCTGCGCGCGATACTGGGCGAGCCGGAAGAACCGCTCCAGCGTGGCCAGGAAGGGCCCGCTGCGCGCCGCGTCCAGCCCGACGTCGGGCAGCGCGCGCGCCGAGAGCGTGAAGCGCACGTTGGTCATCGCCTCGCCGCGCGCCACGGCGCAGGCGACGTCGTAGTTCGAACGGCTGTTCGTGATCCCGCGCCCCAGGATCGCCCCCTGTTCGTCCAGCACCACGGCCTTCGTCGTGGTCGAGCCGAGGTCGATGCCGACGTAGCATTTCATCGTGCGTGCCCTCCGCCGCTCTTCTTCTGTTCCAGCATCTGCAGGTACGACTCGATCCGGTTCTTGACGTTGGCGGGCGAGAAATAGCGCGGGTCCACCAGGTCGCTCTCGAAAAAGCCTCCGGGTTTTCCCGTACGCGCCTCGACTTCGCGCAGGATCAGGAGCTGCCCGGCCGAGAAGGAATTGCAGGACTTGATGGAGTGGATCAAGAGCCCGTCCGCCGCATAGTCGGTCATGTAGCGGCAGAGCATGTCGATCCGGCTGCGGAAGTTCAGGTTGGTGTAGCAGCCCATGCAGTAGTCGGCCATGGTCTCGAGCGGGTGGTCCGGGTCATGGCGGAAGCCGTTGTCGTAGACGCCGCCGACCTTGCTGTAGGTCGAGGCGACGATGACCGCGCCCTCGGAATGGAACATCTTCCAGAACTCGCGGAAGTGCGTCCAGTTGGGCGGGCCCTCGACCACGAGGCGGAACTTCTCGGGACCCATCGGGCCGTCGGGCGTGGTCGGGCCTTCGCCGCGGCGGATGCGTTCCTCGATTTCCTCACGCAATTCCCGGTAGTAGAGGACGGCGTCCTCGGTGCCGCGGAAGGCGGAGAAGATCGGGCCGACGTAGTAGACGGCGGCGAAGTAGCCGTCGATCGGGCTGGGCACGCGCTTGGCGGATTCGAGGACGTAGACCAGGTCCTCCTCGGCGCGGGCGGAGCGGCGCAAGAGGTCGCGCAGCTTCTCCTCGTCGTACTTGCGGCCGGAGACGCGCTCGAGGGCCGGGATCACGGTCTCCTTGATCTGCTTGACCACGTACTCGCGCATCGAGGGCGTGATCTTGCCGTCGGCCTGGTAGGGGACATGCAGCATGGTGATCGGGGACTTGGTTTCGTGGCGGATCAGTTCGAACCACTTGAGGAAGGTGAAGCAGCCGGTGTAGGAGAGGAGGAGGAGGTCGGGGGAAGGCAGGGGCTCGCCGGTGGGTCCGAGGTTGCCGGAGTGGAGCTGCCCGATGTCGCATTTGACGTAGGCGCAGACGTCCTCGGAGTGGCCGAGCTTCTCCGCCTTCTGGATGTAGTCGCCCGATTTCTGGCGCATGCCGGCCTGGAGGGCGTTGATTTCGGGCAGGACGGGGAGGAGGTCGAAGGAGCGGATGAGCTCGGTGAGGTTGCCGGGGACGAAGGTCTGGACGTTCTTCTCGCCGGTATCGCGGGAGACGGCGAGGCGGTGGAAGTGCTCGGCGAGCATGGTTTTCTGCCGGTCCTGGCTTTTGTCCTTGCGGGCGTGGGCGGGGGCGGCGGCCGCGGTGGAGGACGGCGCGTGGGCGAGCGCGGTCATAGGGGATACTCCTCGGAGGAGAGGATCAGGCGAGCTTGATGGAGTCGGCGAAGGTGCCGGCCTGTTCGCGAATGACCTGGAAGTTGCCGGTGGTCTCGGAGAAGAGGAAGGTGGCGTAGGGGATGCCGGCCTTCTTGACCGCGTCGATGGCCATGGGCTGGTCGAGGAGGGCGGGGTCGCAGAAGGAGGCGGCGGTGAAGAGCACGCCCTCGGCGGCGGTTTCGCGGACGCGGCGGATGAGCGCGTCGCCCTTGGTGCCTTCGGCCTGGTAGATCGACGGGCACTCGGGGCTGTGATGGAGGAAGGCGCGGACGATGTTGCGCAGCGGATCGCCCGCCGTCGGGATGGCGATTTCGGGCCAGCGGGCGGCGAGCACCCAATCGTCGTCCACGATGTAGCAGCCGGCGCGCTCGAGCGTGCGGATCATCTCGTACGGGGGCTGTTCGCAGAAGCAACCGCGGAGGACGACGCGCGCCATGTCCATGGGGCGGCGGGGCGCGCCGCGGGCGGCGTCGAGGTAGTCGCGGAGGAGCGCGGTGTGCTCCTCGACGGGCAGGACGTTGCCCGCGCGCATCATCAGGTAAAGTTCGGAGGTCGGGACCTGCCAGGGCGCGCGGCTGCGCAGGGCGTAGAGCTCGGCCACGCGGGCGCGGTTGTCGTTGAAGAGGAGGATCGAGCGGCGCAGGTCGTCGTCGCTCACGGTACGGCCGCCGAGGCGTTCGAGGTCGGTAAGGAGATCGCGCAGCTCGCGGGCGAAGAACGCGCCGCCGACGCCGTCGTCGAAGTTCTGCGGCACGTCGAGGTAGCGGACGTAGCGGTCGGGGAAGAGGATCTGCCACATGCCGGAGAGGTTGCGGATGACGTCGCAGATCGAGGGGAAGATCATGCCGTCGAGCGGGGAGTAGGAGCCGTCGAGGGCGAGCTCGATCGTGGAGCGGGGGAGGTGGCAGATGTAGGACTGGTAGTAGGCGTCGCCCTTGACGATTTCGACCATATCGCCGCCGCCGAAGATGCCGACCGGGAGCATGCCGGCGGCGTGGATCAATTCGCGCGGGACGTAGACGGGCATGAAGCCGATGGCCTTGGCGCCGGGGTGGGCGTCCTTCCAGCGGCGCACGGCGACGAGCTGGAGGTCGCGGAGGAGGGTTTCGGCGCGTTCGACCAGCGCGGCGCGGCGGCGCTCGGCGTCGGCGGCCGCCGGGGAGGCGGGGGGGAGGGCGGGGGCGAGAGCGGGGGCGGAGGAGGGGGCGGGGGCGGTCGGGACGG
>JACRIP010000117.1 GCA_016220045.1 Planctomycetota bacterium | reverse complement strand
TGCTTCCGCCGCGCCTCGAAGGTGGGGCGGAGGGGCGCATGGTCGTCGGGCTCGCCGTGGCGGGCCCGGAGGGTCTCGAGGTCGCCGCGGTCGAGGGCGGCGTCGCGGTCGCGCCCGAGCGCGTGCCGCCGGAGATGCGCGCGCCCGGTGGCCGGCCGCTCCTGGTTGCCGCGGCGCTCACCGGTGCGGACGCGCTGCTGCGCGCGACGCGGCGTCGCCTGGCCGTCGCCGCGGGGGTGCCGGCGACCATCGAACGCGCGCTCTTCGAGGTGCTGGCGGCGCGCGAGGGCGCTCTGGCGTGGCGTGCGCTGCTCGAGGTCCGCAATCGGGGACGCGCGGCCCTGCGGGTCGGCGCGCGGCCGGGAGCGCGACTGGTGGCCGCTTCGGCCGGTGATCAGGCGCTAACCGTAGGCATCGCGGGCCCGGGGGAGTGGGTGGTGCCGCTGCCGCTCTCGCCGCCGGGCCGGCGCGGGCCGGAGCCGGTGACGCTGGCGCTCTCCTGGCTCGACTCCGGGCCCGCGCTCGGGCTGAAGGGACATCTGGACGTGGAACTGCCGCGTCTCGACCTGCCGGTAAGCGAGGCGGTCTGGTCGGTGACGCTGCCCCGCGGGATGGTCTTGCGTTCGTTCGAGGGTCCGGCGGCGTTGGTCGAAGAGGGCGCCGCGGTCGCCTGGACGCGCGAACTGTGCGCGGCGGGGTCTGCCGAGTCGGTGGCGTTGCGGCTGCCCGCGGAATCGCCGCCGATTCTCTTCCGGCGGCTGCTCTGGATCGAAGGACCGCTGCCGCTCTCCCTGGACTACGAGGAGGCGGCCCCCGCGCGCTGACGGTGGCCGGTGGACGGTGGACAGTGAACGGTGAACGGTGAACGGTGACCGGTTGACGGTGAACGGTGAACGGTTGACGGTGAACGGTTGACGGTGAACGGTTGACGGTGAACGGTTGACGGTGAACGGTTGACGGTGGATTGATCGCGGTGGCCCACCGGCTCGGTCCAATAGCCCCCAGAGTTTCTAAACCGCTAAACGTCCAAACGTCTAAACGCGCACGCCCTCACGGCGGCTCAATCCCCTGTCGCTTTCTCCTCCCAGACCCTTGAGAAGGACACTCACCCATGTCGGTATCTCGGTTGATCGCAATCGCGGTAATCTGGATCGGCGCCGCCGCCGGCTGGGCCTTTCTCGCCGACGTCATCGGCGCGCGCACGCAGGAACGCACCGGCCGCATCGAGGAGGAGGTCGCCACGCTCTGGGGCGGCGCCGTGACTCAGCGCGCGCCGACCATTACCTACCCCGTCCCCGGCGCCGACGCGGCCGGCCGCCCCGCCCTCCGCCGCGAGGCCGTCCTCCCCGTCGCCACCCGCATCCGCGCCGACCTCCACCTCGACCCGCGCCGCCGCGGCCTGCTCTGGTATTCCACCTACTCCGTGGATTTCGACGCCGCCTGGCGCATCGCCAACCCGCTGCGCATCGAGCAGAACTTCACCGTGCGCTTCGAGTTCCCCAACCCCTCCGGCCTCTACGACAACTTCAGTTTCGCCATCGGGGAAGAACCGTATCAGGAGACGATCGACCCGCGGCGCGGGCTCGAGACCGCGCTGCGCCTCAAGCCGGGCGAGGCGCGCGAAGTGAGAGTGCGCTACAAGAGCCAGGGACTCGACCGCTGGACCTACGCCTTCGCCGACGGCGGGGCGCGCCTGCGCGACTTCGAGCTGGCGCTCACCACCGATTTCGCCGCCATCGACTTCCCGCTCGGCGGCGTCTCGCCGGGCCGCAAGGAGCGCACCCCCGAGGGCTGGCGCCTGACCTGGAAGTACGACGACCTCCTCGCCGCCGCCAACATCGGGCTCGTCATGCCCCAGGAGCTCAATCCCGGACCCCTCGCCGCCGAGATCGTCACCTACGCCCCGCTCTCCCTGCTCTTTTGGTTCGCCGTCGTCGTCGTCCTCGCCGTCCTGCGCGGCGTGCCCATCCACCCGATGAACTTCCTCTTCGTCGCCGCCGCCTTCTTCGCCTTCCACCTGCTCTTCGCCTACCTCGTCGACCACCTGTCGATCCACGCGGCCTTCGGCGTCGCCGCGGCGATTTCCCTCCTCCTGGTGGCGGGCTACCTGCGGCTCGCGGTCGGTGCGGTCTTCGCCCTACGCGAAGCCGCCGCCGCGCAGGCGGTCTTCCTCGTGCTCTTCGCCTCCTCCTTCTTCTTCCCGGGCTTCACCGGCCTCGCGGTGACGCTCGGCAGCGTGGCGACGCTCGCGGTGCTGATGGCGGCGACCGGGCGCGTCCGCTGGGAGGAGGTCTTCGGGCGCCCGCGGGTGGCGGAGGCCGCATAGCGCGACCGTGTGCCCTACTTGACCGCCGGCAACAGGCAGGTCGAGAGCGCCGGGACATAGGTGATGACCGCCAGCGCCGCCAGCAGGAGCAGCAGGAAGGGCAGCGTGGCCCGGTAGAGGTCCACGACGCGGCGCTCGAAGCGCAGGCTCGCGAGGAAAAGGTTCAGCCCCACCGGGGGCGTGATGTAGCCGATCTCGAGGTTGGTCAGGAAGATGATGGCGAGATGCTCAGGCTGCACTCCGAAGTGCCCCGCGATCGGCCGGATCAGCGGCACCACCACCAGGATGGCGGAGAAGATGTCCATCAGGCAGCCGACCACGAGCAGGAACAGGTTCAGCACGAAGAGGAAGGTGTACCGGTCGGAGATGTGCCGGAGCATGAAGCCGAGGATCTGCTGGGGTACGTTCTGGTCCACCAGGAGGTTCGTGAAGCCCAGCGCCGCGGCAAGGATGATCAGCACGGCGCCCATCAGCACCATGCTGCGGCGCACGATCGAGGGCAGGTCGCGCACGCGGAGGTCGCGGTAAACGGCGACCTCCACCACCAGGACGTAGAGGGCGGTCAGCGCCGCGGCTTCGCTGGCGATCAGGTATCCGCCGTAAATTCCGACCAGGATGATGAGCGGGATCGGCAGCTCCCAGGCGGCGGCGCGCACCGCGCGGACGGCTTCGGCCGCCGCGAAGGGCACGCGCGCGCCGCTCCGGCCCTCGCGGAAGATCGACCAGCCGACCAGCACGCCCATGAGCAGGAGGCCCGGCAGGACGCCGGCGCGGAACAGCCGGTCGATGTCGACTTCGGCGATGTAGCCGTAGAGCAGGATCGGCAGGCTGGGCGGGAAGAGCAGCCCGAGGGAGCCGCAGGTCGTGAGCAGCCCGAGGCTGAACTTCTCGGAGTAGCGCCCTTCCCGCAGGATCGGATACAGGAACCCCCCGAGTGCGATGATGGTCACGCCGGTGGCGCCGGTGAAGGCGGTGAAGAAGGCGCAGGCGGCGACGGCGACGAGCGGGATGCCGCCCGGCAGCCAGCCGAGCAGGGCGCGGCTCAGCGCGACGAGGCGCGCGGGCGCCTTGCTCTCGGCGAGCAGGTAGCCGGCAAAGGTGAAGAGCGGCAGGGCGATGAAGAGCGGGGAGTCGGCGAGCTTGCCGACCAGCTCGATCGGCAGCGACTGCGCCATGTCGCGAAAGACGTACTCCTCCGGGTGGGCGCCGATGATGAGGAAGGCGGCGGCGGCGATGACCGCGAAGAGCGGCGCGCCGAAGAGGGCGACGAGGAGGATGAGGAGGGCGAGAAAGAGGATCATCTCAGGCGCCGCCCCCCGGAGGAGGAGCGCCCGGTCCCGCCGGCGCGGCCGGGGCCGCGGGAGCCGCCGCCGGGACCGGCGCGCCGCACCCGGGCTCGAGCGGCACGTCGCCCGACTCGACCAGCGCGCCGAGACCCGCCGCACCCTCGCCCGCCAGGCCACCGGTCTCGTGCACCGGCGCCGAGACGCCGAGCGCGACGGCGAGCGCCTGCGCCAGGAAGCGCGCGGCGACGACCGCGAAGGCCGCCGGCAGCACGGACTGCGCGACCCACGACCGGATCGGCAGGCCGAGAGCGGCAATCGTGAAGAGCGCCCGCCCGCCCCGCGCTTCCTCGACCACCATCAGCCCGGAGGCCCAGGCGAGCAGGCCGGCCAGGCCGGCGGCGAAGAGCCCGAGCAGCGCGTGCATCGGCCGTTGCGCCCGCCGCGGCAGGTAGATCCCGATCGCCTCGATCGTCACGTGCTTGCGGTAGCGCGTGGCCAGGCTCGCCCCGATCAGCCCGATCCACATGACCTGATAGCGCAGCAGCGTCTCGACCCAGACCGCCGTGCCGAAGTGAAAGTTGCGCGCCACCACCTGCCAGGAGCCGCCCAGCACCAACCCGCCCAAGAGGAGCGCCAGCAGCCCCGATTCGATCGCCGCCACTCCGGCATCCACCCGACGCAGCCCGGCCGCCGTCCGCGCGAGCGCCGCGCGCACCTACTTCGACCCCGCGCCGCGGTGCTGCGCCAGAATCCCCTTCACTTCGTCCAGCAGCTCCGGCGGATAGAGCGTGCCCGCCATCTCGCGGCTGACCTTCTGGGCGATCTCCTCGAACTCCGCCCGCGCCGATTCGTCCGGCGGCAGGAGCTCGATCCCCTTCTCCTTCAGCACGCGCAGCGAGTCCGCGTTCTCCTTGCGCACCGCGTCGAGCTGTTTCTTGCAGTACGCCGCGCAGATGGCGCGCACGGTCTGTTGCGCGCCGGGCGCCAGCCGGTCGAGCGCTTTTTTTTGCACGATCAGCGCGCTCACCGCGTCGATGATCGGCCAGTCGGTCATGTAGTGGACCTTGGTGAACCACTGGAGCGCGATCGCGCCGATCGGCGAAATGTACACGGTGTCGATCATGCCGGTTTGGAGCGAGGTCAGCACGTCGGGGAGGGCGAGCGGGATCGGGGTGACGCCGATGTTGCGGTAGGTGCACTCGGCGAGCTGGTCCCCTTCCCAGACCCAGACCTTGCGGTCGCGCATGCTCTTCAGCGTGCGCACCGGGTGGGTCGAGAAGATGTAGATGCCGCCCGCGTCCGACCAGCCCAGGCAGGCGTAGCCGGCCTTTTCGAGCGCCGCCTCGAAGCGCGGCGCCAGCGCCGCCCGCACCAGGTCCGCCTCCTCGGTGCTGCGGTAGAAATACGGGATATCCAGGACGCGCGTTTCGGGCACGATCTCCGCCAGGCCGATGTTGGTCAGCCCGGCGGCCTGCACCTGCCCGATGCGCAGCTTTTTCACCACCAGCTTCTCGTCGCCCGTGACGCCACCGGGGTAGAACTTGAAGCCGGCCGCGCCGCCGGTCTTCGCCCGCACCTCCTGGTCCATCTCGGTGAGCACGTTCATCCAGGTGGAGCCCTCGGGCGCGAGCGTGGCGGTCTTGAACTCCACGGTCTCCTGGGCCTCGGCGCGGCGCAGCGCCGCCGTCCCGCCCCAGGCCAGGAATGCCGCGCCGAGCAGCAGCGCCGCCGCGGTCGCCGGCCGGCGCAGATCATCGGGTCTTCTCATCGCCTTCGCCTCGCCTGTGGTGTGGCTGTGCCGGCGCGCCGGAGCGCCGCCGGAACGGCCGCGATCATTTCGCCGGTTCCGCGGGGAGTTCCGGCAGGATCAGGTCGTCCACCTGCGCCAGCAGTTTCTCGGCACGCCGCCGGGCGATGGCGTTCGCCAAGGCCTGTTCGGGTGCGAGCTCCGCCGGCGCGTTTTTCACCTCGGTCAGGAGTTTCACGAAGAGCGTCCGGTCCTGCGCCGAGACGGCGTAGAACCGGGCGTAGAGCACCTGGGTCAGCAGGTAGCGCCGGCCGCTGCCCGCCAGGGCGGCTTCGAAATGGGTGCGCGAGCCCGCGAGGTCGCCGCCGAGCGCCGCGGAGCGCGCGCCGAGCGTGACGCCGAAGAACAGGTGCGGCGCGGCGTTGAAGTACGCCGGGTCGAGCTCGATCACGCGCTGCATCACCTGCTGGACGGCCGGCAATTCGGCGACCGAGTCCGGGGAGTTGCGCTGGAGATTGATGCGCGAACCCCAGGCGTAGGCGGTCCAGAAGAGCGGGGCGAGGTCGGCGCGGTCGGTCTCGGCGAGGGCCGCAGCGAGTTCCGGGCCGCCGCCGCCGCCGCCGGTTCGGCTGCCGGCGCCTGGCGCCAGGGCGGCGGCGAGCGCGGGGCGGCGCTGCGCGAGCGCCCGCAGACCGTAGCCGCGCGCCTTGATGTAGAGCTCGCGCGCCCACGCAGCGTCCTCCTCCTCGAGGAGCGCGAAGGCGAAGGTCGTATTCAGGCGAGCACCGGAGACCAGCAGCGCGGGATTGTCGGGCGAGGAGACCAGGAAGCCGTCGAGCATCTTGAGCAGCGCCGGGCCGGCTTCGCGCGCGTGGCGCACGCTCGTTTCGCGATCGAAGGCGAGCATCTGGTCATCGAGGCCGCCCGCCATCTGGTCGGCGATGAAGCGCTTCATGCTGCAGCCGGCGCCCCCCGCCACGAAGAGCGGTGAGAGCGCGAGGAGCAGGAGCGCGCGGGAAGCCGTGAGCGGAGAACGTCGGAGCATGGCATTCCCTTCCCGGCGGGCGTGAAATCGTGGGGCGGGCAGTCTACCGGCGGGCCGCGACACGGTCAACAAGAATGCCGGGAGTGGGGGCGGGGTCCGGCTCGCCGGGGTGTGTCCTCGTTTTCGGACGTTTGAGTGCGTGGCGAGGACAGGGGGCGGCCGTCTCGCGCGCCCAATCCGACCGCGTGTCCTGTCCGCAAGTCATTCAACGTAAGGAAGTTGCATTCGATTCGGCAGATTCTTGCGGGCGTGGCGCACAGCTTGCGATACATGGTTTTCATCGCGTGCTCGGTGCCAGTGAATCTGCGGTGTCGGGCGCGCGGGGAGTCGAACCAGGTTTGAACAAGACCCGCTAAGGAGAATACCATGCGTACGCTGATGACGATCGGGATGGTGGGCGCGCTGATGCTGATGATGGCGGTGCCGGCCCAGGCCGACCACTACAATCCCTACGCTCCGTCCTGCGGGACGACCTACGTGCAGACCACCTACTACTATCCGCCGACGACCACCGTGGTGTACCCTTCCGGCTGCTATACCCCGACGACCGTGTACTACCCGGCCCCGACCTACGTCCCCGCGCCGGTCTACTACCCGCCGACCACCTACTACACTCCGACCTACTACACGCCCACCTACTATGCGCCCTCCTGTGGCAGCAGCACCTACTATCGCGGCTCGGGCGCTTCCTTCTACTACTCGAACCGGCATGGCAGCTCCCGCTTCGGCTTCTCCTTCCGGTAGGAGGCGCAGCCGGGTCGAGCATCTACCCGAGTCCGGCAGATCCCCGAATCCAGATCGCGGAGGCGCGCGTGCCGAAAGGCCCGCCGCCTCCGCTGCGTTTGGGGGCCCGCGTTCAGGGCGGGGGTGGCGGCGCGGCCCGGAATGGACGGTGGCCCGCGCCGAGTCCGCGGTCTGGTCGGGGCGGGCGTCTGCCCGTCCCCCGTAGCCGGAGGCGAAGGGGGATGCCCGCCCGATGGTGGCATGGCCGGCAACCGTTGCGTGGTCGGCCACGATGGGGCGGACACAGGGGTCCGCCCCTACGCCAAGCATCGGCCGTTGGTAGGGGCGGACCCCGGTGTCCGCCCCGGG
>JACRIP010000139.1 GCA_016220045.1 Planctomycetota bacterium | reverse complement strand
CGACCCTGCCCTGGCGCGCACGCCGGGCCTCTACAGCACCCGGGTGATCGCCCTACAACAATCCTCCGCCTCCCCGTCGTCCCCCTCCCCCGCCGCAGCGGGGGAGGGCCGGGGAGAGGGCAGGTCCGAACCACCCTTGTCTCACGCCACCCCCTCCGCCACCCCTACCGCGCCCCCCACCCCCGTCTCCCCCGCGGAGTTCGAGTTCGACCTCTGGTGCACGGTGGTCGTGCCCTGGACCTTCGGCCCGGAGTGCGCCTACCGCCGCGAACTGCGCGGCCGCACGCTGGCAATCGGCGCGCTCGAACGGCACTTCGTCGCGCTCCCCCCGGGCGCCTCCTGCCTGGTCGCGGAGCTGGAGGTGCCCGCCGGGGCCTACGGCCGCGTGCGCGCCATCGCCTTCGATCCGGCCGGCCGCGAGCTCGGCGGCGCGAGCGCCGATTCCGAGAAGGACGGCCACGGCCGCTGGGTGCTCGCGGGGCCCGCGCTCGAGACCGGCGTCTACGAGATCGTCGTGGCCGCCGACTTCCACGCGCGCGCGACCTCCACGTATGACCTGACCCTGTCCACCGCCGGCCTCGCCTGCGCCACGCCGGGCGGGCGCGGCGTCGCCGGCCTCTCCTTCGGCGAGGGCGAGCGCCCGCACGGAACGGCGACCGCCGTCAACCGCTTCGCCGCGCCCTTCGAGGGCAAGGCCACAGGTGACGCCTCGACGCTCCGCCGCACGCAGCGGCGCGAGGCGAAGGACGCGGACACGGTGAGCTTTCCTTTGCGCTGGGGCAAGGAGACCGAGTCGTTCGCTTTCGCGATCGAGTTCAGCGCCGAGGACTACAACCGGTTCACGGACATCCTGGTAGCGCTCCACGACAAGGAGGGGCACGCCCTCGCGACGACCGCGCTCGGCCAGCGGCGCGGCCGCCTGGAGTGGAAGAACGACGGGGACGCGGACCGGCAGGGGTCACTGGTGGTGGAGGGCGGAATGGCGGCGCCCGACCGCAAGGGGACGTGGTCGGTCGAACTGGTCGAGACGCGGCGGCTGCGCGAAAAGGTGGGCGTACGGGTGACGGCGCGCGGCGAGGAGGAGTTGACGCTCTGGCCGGAGACGCCGGAGGAGCTGCGCTACGAACTGGAGCGCGCGCCCACGCTCGTTCCCCAGGGGTTCGCCCGATGGCTGCGGCTGGAGTTCAGGGATCGGCGCGACGTGCTGCGCGCGGCGGAGGAGTTCGCGCTCCCCCCGGCGCGCCGGTGAGGGCGGCGCGGCGGCGCGGCGGGTCGGCGGGGCGAGGGGCCGGCAGAGGAACCCTCGCGGCTGTCGCAGAAGGCGCCGGAAGGGCGGAGTCGGTGAGCCGGCGTGGCGGACACGGGGGTCCGCCCCTACGTCCGACCGGCGGCTTTCGGTAGGGACGCACCCCGATGTCCGCCCCGGGGTGAGGCGGCCGGCGGCTTTTGCGACCGCGGCTACAGGTATTCCTGGAAGGCCATGCCGGCGATGACCGGGCGGCCGGCCGGCGCCACGTCGCCACCATGGCCGGGCGAGTCGATGCCGAGGATGACCAGGTCGGCGGGCAGGAAACAATGCGCCGGGATGCGTGACGGATCGTCCCCGGCGATCGCCGTAGGGAGTGTCGCGACCGGGGCCGAGCCGGGGCGGACACGGGGGTCCGCGCCGGCAGGGCGGACGGCGACCACGTCGAGCACCGGGGCCGCATCGGTCCGCCGCATCGCGCACTCCGGCACTCATCGTCCGAGGTTGGTGACCACGTTCGAGCGGGTAGAACCGCAAAGCACATGCCGGGGATGCGAGGGGGCGGCGCGGGCGCGGCCGGCGCGGCTGAGCTGCCCCGCCGCGCCGCCGCGCACGGGTCGGGCGACCCCGCCGGGACAGGGTGCGCAGGCAGACCGGCGCGGGCGGAAGGTGGGCGCGGCGTGCTGCGGTGGGGACGGCAGGTTCCCGGGCGGGTTCGGAACCTGCCGGTACGGAAGCCGCCCGTGTGTAGCGGGGTGAACGGCACGCCGACCGCCAAGGCCCGGCCGCGGCACGGCGCTCACCGCCAACTCGTGAGTGGGTCCAGAGTTCGGCGGGTACGCGGGAGACGCGGCCGCGCCCGCTGAACGGGAATCGCGCCACCGTGCAGGGCGCTGGACAGTGCGGGCTGGGGGCGGGCATTGGAAGTGCGGAGGAATCCGAGGCTGCGCCGGAAATCCCGCGGGCGAGGAGGCGGGCGCGGAGCGGGACACGGCTTGCGCCCTCGTCGGCGCGCGCCGGGGACCGCTGCCGCCGTGCTCCAGGAAGTTCTGAAGTACCCGCATCGGCGCTAGAGTCGGTGCTTCTCGTGTCCTGTCTACGCCAAAACCATGGGTTCGGAGCCACGCTGACCGGCTTGTAGTCCCGGGCTTTGGCCCGGCCGCCGGCCACAGCGGCGGGCGGCCGGGCTGAAGCCCGGGACTACAAACGGAGGTCCGCCTACCTACGGTTTTGGCGTAGACAGGACACTAGGGCGCCGGGGGCGCGGGCGAGCCCGCGGACGCGGCGAGCGGCAGGGCGACGGTGAAGGTGGTGCCCTGCCCCCAGACCGAGGCCACCGCCACCGTCCCGCCGTGCAATTCCACCAGGCGGCGGGTCAGGACCAGACCCAGGCCGGTGCCTTCGGGGCGCGGACCCGGACCGCTGTCCAGCCGTTCGAACTCCTGGAACAGGCGCGGCAGCTCCTCCTCGCGGATGCCCGAGCCGGTATCCTCGACGGCGATCATAAGGCGTTCACCCTGGACCGACGCCCGGACCTCGACCCGGCCGCCCTGGCGGTTGTACTTGATCGCGTTCGACAGCAGGTTATACAGGATCTGCTTGAGGCGCGTCCGGTCCGCCGGGATCTCGG
>JACRIP010000128.1 GCA_016220045.1 Planctomycetota bacterium | reverse complement strand
CCGCCTTCAGGGGCTGTCGCAAAAGGCACTGGCCGGGCCACCCCGGGGCGGACCCAGGGGTCCGCCCCTACCGAAAGCCGTGCCCGGAGGCAGGGGCGGACCCCCGTGTCCGCCCCGCCGGCTCGCCGATTCCGCCCTTCGGAAACCTCTTACGACAGCCTCGAAGGCGGAAGAACGAACGCACGTGTGCGCCAGGCAAGCTACATTGTCCGCGGCGGAGCGCTTGCCCGAACACGAGTGGCGTTGTCGCGCCAGGGACGCCGGCACGGAGGAACGTCAAGCGGGCGTGTCGCCCGCCGAATCCGCGACCGGCCGCGGCCACGGAAGGAGGCACGGGACGGTTCTACAGTATTGTCTGTATTCCTCTCCGAACACCGCGGCAAGTTGCCGCTCCTCCAGCCAGGTGCCGACGGCGAGATAGAGGGTGATGCAGACCACCGTCACCAGATACGCCACGGAGACCCGCGGCGCGGGCCACAGCATGAGGAGCAGACCGAAGCCCATCGGATGGCGGCACAGCGCGTAGAGCCCGCGGGTCTGCAAGGCCGGCGGCTCGGCCGCCTCCTGGACGCAGAGCTGCGCGACACCGAGAAACTGGAGCATTCCCAAGCCCCAGGCCGAGGCGAGCGAGAGCACGAGTCCCGCCGCCTGCACGCCGCGCAACCCCCATGCGAGCGGCGGCGTCGCCTCGTACAGGGCCGGGGTCTCCATCCTTCCCGCCGCGGCGACGAGCGCCGCGATCATGGCCAGGGTCAGGGCGTTGTACGCGAGTCGGTAGACCCGCGCCGCGGGCAGCCGCCCCCCCATCCACACCCGGACGCGGTACTCGGCGAGCAGGCTGTGCACCGTCGCGAACACCGCCCAGCCGAGCGCCAGCGCGCCCAGTTCCCACATCTTCGAACTCCTTCCACACGAAGCCGGCGCAAAAATCGCCGGAAGGGCGGAAGGGCGGACACAGGGGTCCGCCCCTACGCCCGGCCACGCCTACTGGTAGGGGCGGACCCCCGTGTCCGCCCCGGGGTGGCCCCGCCGGGGACTGCTGCGCCAGCCTCCCAGGCCGGCAACCACCCGCCGCCGCGTCAGTGGTGGCCGCCATGCGGCGGGCTGCTGGGACCGTCGCCGCTTTCCTCCGGCGTCTTCTTGGGTTGCTCGTGCGGTCGGGCGGTGGGATCCAGCGGCGGCCCCGCCGCGTACCGGTCGGGCGCCCGCTTGAACGTCTCCAGGCACTCCCTACCGCAAAAACAGTAGGTCCTGCCGCCGTAGGCGTGCCGCAGGGACGGGTCGGACACGACCTCCTTCCGGCAGACGGGGTCCCTGACCGTAAACGCGGCAGTCGCCGCCGAGTCCGGCCGCGGCGGACCGCCGCAGCCCGCCGCCAGCCCCACCAGCGCAAGCAGACCCGCCGGCCAGGCGAGCCGACTCCGGTCCTGCATCTCAAACCTCCTGCGTCCGGCCTTTGGCAGATTCGTCACGCGCAGACGCGCCGGGCGCGACGCGGCAACACGCCTCCGGTCCGGCAGACCGGACCGGGGCGCCCGGCGAGGCGCACGGTCACCGCTTGCCGCGCTTCGTCAGGCTCATTCCGCAGATGGAGCACTTGCCGAGTTTGTCCGCGGTCACCTGCGGATGCATCGGGCAATAGTAGGCCTGCCGCTCCACCGGCGCGGCCTCCGGACCGGCCGCGGCGGGCACCGTGGCCGCCGCGGGCGCTGCCGTGCCCGGACCCTGCGCTGCCCCCGACCCGGACGCGTCCGCGGGTGCCGCCGCCGGCGCCGCCGCACCCTCCGGCGCCGCGTGCCCGCCATGCATCATCCCGCAGCAGGGCATCCCGCCCCCTTTGCACCCGACCACCAGCACCGACCAGAGCACCGCCGCAACGGCCAACCCCAACGAGCTTCGCATGTCCCTTACCTCCACAACATACCCTATTTCGAATGGATGCTCGGCACGATGGGCTTCGTCGCCCGTCGCAGAAACAGGATCGCAAAACAGGTGTCCGAGACTTCGTTGCCGCCGCCGTCCCAGCTCCCGTCCGCCTGCTGACGCTCCAGCAGCCAGGTCGCCCCCTCCGCGTACCAGTCGTGCGCGCCGAACTGGTCCACGCCGAGGAGCATGCCGGCGCGCTCCAGCGAGTACAGGTAGTAGTAGTGCCAGGTCCCGCCGCCCGGCGCGTTCCCCGGCAGCGCCCCCGGCTCCGCGCCCGGGTTCTCCGTAATCGTGAAGTTCTTGTCGATCCACTGCGCCGCCTTCTGCACCCGCCCGTTCCCCTTGAACCCGCGATCCCCGAGGTTCCACAGGGTGATCACCAGGTCGCAGAGCCCCGAGCAGCTCATGCTCCCGTAGCTGCCCGCGGCGTTTCCTCCCGGCCCCTTCCCTGCTCCCGAGTCGGCGGTGTACCCCCACCCGCCATCGGATTTCTGCGCGCCCTCCATCACCCGCCGCGCGTCCGCCCACGTGCTCTCGGGCAGCTTGCAGCCCGCATCCGCGCAGGCGCGCAGGCCGAGTAGGGCAAACTGCGTATTCGAGTTGTCCCCCTTGTCCGGGCCGATGCGCTTCGGGATGTTGATCGGGATCTGCTTCTGTACCTCCGTCTTCTCGCCGCGCCGCCCGCCCGCGCCCGGGACGCCGCCGCCGGAGGGCGCCTGCTTCCCGCCGCCACCCGGTCCGCCCGAGAAGGCCGGCAGCGGCGGGATTTCCCCGTAGGACCACTGCCCGTTCTTGCACTGGTTCGCCGCCAGGAAATACGCGTACTCCACGATCCGGTCCTGCCAGCGCGTCCGATTCGCCGCTTCCAGCGCCATCGCGGCCAGCGCCACACGATAAGTCCTTTGGTGGAACTTGATCTGGTCCAGCTTCAGGTTGGTCACGAAGTCGATCCCCTGCTCCACGACCGGGTCATTGAGGAAGACCCCCGCGTGAATCAGCGTGAACAGGACCAGCTCGGAGGAGGCCGCCGTCTCCGAAAAGCGGGCTTTGCGTTTGAGCCACGCCGCGCCCTTCTCGACCGCCGCGTCCACGGCCTTCTCATCCACCTTCGGCTTGCCGGCGCCGCCGCCGGGGGGATTCTGCGCCCAGGCCCAGCTCAGGCCGACGCCCATCAGCGCCAGGACTCCGAGTCCGGCGCGACCGCTTCCGCGAACCATGGTTGCTGCTCCTCACTTGACCTGAGGCGTTACGCCGGCATCCTTGCCCTTCCCACCCGCGCCGCCGGCCTCGATTTCCAGCTCCGCGACCAGCGCGAAGTGGTCCGAGGGGTAGCGCCCATTCCGATTCCAGCGATCGAGCTGCACCTTCCGGGGCGTGACCCGCCCCGCCACGATGATCCAATCGCTGCGTTTCTTCTGCGACCGGCCGGTGAAGCGATGGACGGTCCCGGGGTTGGACTCGTTCGGCCGCACGGCCTCCCAGACGTCGATCAGCCGCGGCGCGGGCGTAGGCTCCATCATCGCGACGTGGGCGGGCTCCGTCTCGCCCGCATTGAAGTCGCCGCAGACCACCACCGCCTCCGCCGCCGCGTGCTGCGCGAGCCACGTGCGGATCACCCGCACCGATTTCGTCCGCACCTCCCCCTTCTCCGGGTCCTCTTCCAGGTGCGTGCTCAGGCACAGCAGCGTCGGTCTCCCCGCGGCGGCCCGCGGCGCCAGCCGCGCCCAGGTGACTTTGTGCGGGTACTTGCAGCCCCAGGTGCTGCTGCCCGGCACGTCGGGCGTGTCGGACAGCCAGAAGTCCCCGTGCTCGAGCACGCGCCAGACGTTCGCATCGAAACCGACCGAGCAGCGCTCGGTGCGCCCGCGGTCCCGCCCGCTGCCGACGAACTCCCATCCGGGGAGGTGAGATTTCAGGTCTTCCACCTGATCCGGCTTGTCCTCCTGGAGGCAGGCGATGCTCGCTTTCGAAGCGGCGAGGAGGCCCGCCACGAGCGGCGCCCGCGCCACCCAGCGATTCTCGCCGTCCGCCTCGAAATCGAAGCGGATGTTGAACTGGCAGACCGTCACGGTGAGCGCCGCTCCCGCCAGACAGAGCGGCGTGGACACGACCAGAAGGAGGAACCCCGCGAGCAACCCTCCGCCCGCAAGCGAGAGCGCACGGCGGAGAGATCGCGCGGCAGCGTACATACGGTGACCCATCTACTGCTCCCTGAGATTGATCGGGCGGCGCACGGGGCGTCGGCGCGGGCGTCGGTCACTTCCTGACGGAGGCGCAGCGCCGCGCGGCGCAGCGGCAACCGGGCGCCGGGTGTCCGGCGGAAGCGCCGGCCGAATGCCATCCGCAAGGGCCCTTCGTTCCGCCTGAAGGCGGAACTACGAACGCACGTGTGCGCCGAGCAGCACTCCTCGGCCGCGGCGGTGCGCTTGCACGAACGCGCGCCGGGTTGCCGTGCTACTTGGCCAGGTCTCCCCCCACGGCCCGCTCCAGGTCGGCCGTCTGCCGCCCAAAGTCCGCCAGCGTCCGCTGGTAGGCCAGCTTGATCCCGCGCAGCGCCCGCTGACTGTCGATCAGCGACAGGAAATCCACCCGGTCGGTCTCGTACCCCTTCTGCGCCGCCGCCAGCGCCTGCTCCGCTTGCGGCAGAATCGACGACCGGAACAGCTCCGCCAGCCGGCGCGACGTCTCCACCCGCACGAACGCCGACTCCACGTCCGCCAGCGTCAGATTCCGCGCCGCCAAGAACTCCGAACGCGCCGCCGCCGCCATCGCGTTCGCCTCCTTCACCTCGTAGCCGTGCTTCGAGTTGAACCACGGCACATTCAGCGACAGCGCCCCCATCCAACGATCCTCCTCCATCCGGCGACTCATGTAGCGCGCTTCGAGCGTGAAGTCCGGCAGCAGCCGGTCCTTCTCGGCCAGCTCCCGCGCCCGCAGGCTCCGCTCGACCTCGGCCAGCGCGCCCCGCAGTTCGGGTCGCTCCGCCAGCGCCCGGCGACGCAGCTCCTCCAGGGGCTGCGCCGGGTCCGGATCGAGCTTCTCCGGCGCCGACCCGAGCGTCGCCCGCTCCGGTCGCGACAGCGCCCGGTTCAGCTCCACCCGCGTCGTCGACCGCTCCTGCTCCAGCATCAGGACCTCGTTCTGCAACTGCGCCAACTCGACCTGCGCCTTCAGCACGTCCTGCTGCGTCACCCGGCCGTTCTGGTACTTCGATTGCGCGATCGCGACGAACTGCTCCAGGAGCGCGATCTGCTCCTTCTGGATCGCGAGCGACCGCTCCACGCCGTAGAGTTCGAAGAAGGCGCGCTTCGTCATCGCGACGACGTCCCGACGCTTCGCCCCCAGCTCCTGCTCCGCGACCCGCGCCGCGCTTTCCGCCACGTCCGCGCGCAGGCCGAGCTTCCCCGGGAAGGGCACGTCCTGCATCACCGACCCCTTCCGGTCTCCCTCGGTCGGGTCGGAGATCGAAATCGGAACCTCGTCGAACTCGACGCCGACCTTCGGATCGTCGAGCGCGCCCGCCATCCCGATCCGCGCCTTGGCCGCGGCCAGCTTCGCTTCGGCCACCCGCACCTCGGGGTTGCGCCGTAGCGCGATGGCGACCAGGTCGGCCAGCGCCAGCGGCGCGCCGGCGTCGGCGACGCGCCCCTCGTCGGGCGCTCCCGCCGCCGCGGCGATGGGGGCGGACGGGGCGGACGCGTCCTGCGCCGACCGCAGCGCCGCGCCCTCGCCCGCGACCCGATCGATCAGCGCGTGATCTTCCGGCGTCAGCCGGCTCCCCACGCAGCCCCCCAGCAGGACGCACCCGGACAGGATCCAGCCCACGGACACCCTCGTTGCGGCAATCACCTTAAGCCTCCTTCCCGGTTTCGGTAGTCTGATGGTCACCCCCAGCTTGCGCCGCGGCCGCCCGCTCCGCCTGGAGCTTCCGCCACTGGCGCTGCTTCCACCAGTTGTACATGACAGGCAGGGTCACGTCGATGACCTCGTCGGCGATCAGGATGCCGCCCAGCACCGGCGCCGCCATCGGCCGCCTGATCTCCGCTCCCGTGCCCGTCGCCCAAAGCATCGGCGCGAGGCCGAGGATCGTCGTCCCCTCCGTCAACAGCTTCGGCCGCAGCCGATGCACCGCGCCGTGGATGATCGTCTGCGTCAGCTCCTCGGCCGACGTGATGGCCCCGAGTCCGCCCTTCTGCTCGATCGCGTCCCGCAGGTATACGAGCATGATCACGCCGGTCTCCGTCGCCATGCCGAAGCAGGCGATGTACCCGACCCAGACCGCCACGCTGAAATTGAACCCGAAGAGCCACTGGAAGAAGAGCCCGCCGACCAGCGCGCCGGGCACGGCGAGCATCATGAGCACCGTATCCATGACGTCGTTGTAGGTGAGGTACAGGATGAGCACGATCAGGAGGACCACCACCGGGAAGATCACCGACAGGGTGCGCCGGGCGCGCACCTGGTGCTCGAACTGGCCGCTCCATTCGATGTAGAAGCCCGCCGGCAGCGTGACCTTGGCGGCAACGGCACGCCGCGCCTCCTCGACGAAACCGACGATGTCGCGGTCGCGCACGTTGAGCTGGACATAGGACCGGAGCATGCCGTTCTCGCTCTTGATCATGCTCGGCCCCTCGACGACCTTGACCTCCGCCACCGACGAGAGCGGCACCTGCACGCCGGCGCCCGCCCCGGAGGACTTCCCCGCGGGTTTCTCCATTTCCATGCCTCCGGCGCCGCCGCCGCCGACGCTCATCCCCCCGGATACGAGAATGCGCCGGATCGCTTCTTCGTCCTCGCGATAGTCGCGGGCGTAGCGGACCCGGACCGGGAAACGCCGCCGTCCCTCGACGGTCGTCGTGATCATCTTGCCGCCGAGCGCCACTTCGATCGTGTCCTGGATATCCCCGACGTTGATCCCGTAGCGCGCGGCGCGCTCCCGGTCGACGTTGATCTCCAGGTAGTTCTCGCCGACGTTCTGGTCCGGAAAGACGTCCACCGCGCCCGGAATCGCGCGCAGGACTGCGGCGATCTGTTCGGAAACGGTCTGGATCTTCTGCGGATCGTCCCCGAAGACCTTCACGCCGATCATCGTCCGCACGCCGGTGGCCAGCATGTCGATGCGGTTGATGATCGGCTGCGTCCAGATGTTGCCCCAGCCGGGGAATTGCAGTTCCGAATCCATCTCCTTCAAGAGATCCGCCTTCGTCTTCCGCCACAGGAAGAACCGCTTCGCGAAGCTCGCGGCGAGTTCCGTCCGCACCGCCTCCAGCTCCGGCGCCGGCGTTTCCTTGAGCTTGCCCTGCGCGCGCACGGAGTCCACCAGGGCCGTGGCGACGGTTCCTCCCGCGCGGTCGAAGAGCTCCCAGTTGAGCGTTTTGACGCGCTCCGTCCAGAGCTCCCCGCGCTGTGCGTTCAGCGCCTCGAGCTGCCGCTCCTGGAAGGACCGGCGCTTGCGGCCGAGCACCTCGCCCGCGTCCGCGAGCGCGGCCTCGAGCGGACCCTCGTCGAGCGCGAGCAGATCGGGCGTACGCCGGATGCACCCAGCGGCCTCAAGCCGACCCAGCAGCAGCTCGAGGGTCGCGGCGACCTCCTCCAGGCGCGGCAACTGCGCGAGCCGGAGCGCCACGTCCGGGCCGACCTCCCCGGCGAACCCCGCGCGCACCGCCACCCCCGGTTCGACAAGCAGGGCGCTTTTCGTGCGCAGATGACCGAGCAGCCGATCCACGAGGCCGTCGACCAGCTTCCGCCCCAGTTCCGGACCGAATTCCGCGATGCGCTGCGCGGCGAGCCGGCGCAAGGTCTCGTCGACCGCCGCGGCCCCGGCCATCGCCGCGCCGTTGACCAGCGTCTCGGTCGCATCGGCCCCCTCCACAGCGGTGAGCCGACCGCGGGCGCGCAGCGCCGCCACCGCCTCATGCGCGAGCGCCGTGACGTCCGCATATTCGAACGTCCGCTTCGGCCACCACTCCTTGGGCCGCAGATTCACGATCGTCTCCACCATGTCGATCGGCGAGGGGTCGGTCGCGGTGTCGGCCCGTCCGGCCTTGCCGACCACCTGCTCCACTTCCGGAAAGAGGAGGAGCATGCGGTCCCGTTCCTTCAGATCGTCCGTGACCTGGGTGACCGAAGCGCGCGGCACGGTGATCGGCATGTCCAGGATGCTGCCTTCGTCGAGCGGCGGCATGAACTCGCGGCCGAGCCGCGGCAGCAGATTGAGCCCGACGCCGAGGAGCAGGAAGAAGCTCCAGAGCACCGCGCGCGGGTACGGCATCAGCCAGGTCATGACCGGCTTGTAGATGTGGATGAAGCTCCGCACCAGCCAGTTGTCCTCCTCCGCGCACATCCGTCCGCGCACGATCCAGGGAATGAGCGCGGGCAGCATCGTGATCGAGATCAGGGCAACGCCGATCAGCGCGAAGGACTTCGTGAAGGCCAGCGGATGGAACATCTTCCCCTCCATCCCGGAGAGGGCGAAGATCGGGAGGAAGGAGATGAGCATGATCATCAGCGAGAAGAAGATCGGTCGGCCGACGAGCTTGCAGGCCGGGATGAGGAGGTCGAAGTTGTTGCCCGTGACCGGGGTTTTACCGTACTTCCGGTACAGCGTATGCACGGCGTTTTCGACCATCACGCAGGAGGCATCGACGAGGACGCCGACCGAGATGGCCATGCCGCCGAGGGACATGATGTTGGAGGGGATGCCGAGCAGGCGCATGCAGATGAAGGAGAAGAGGACGGCGAGCGGGATGGTGATGCAGATGAGGAGCGCCGAGCGGACGTGGTAGAGGATGAGGACGACCGCGAGCGATGCGACCAGGATTTCCTCGCGCAGCGTGCCCGTGAGGGTGTGGATGGCGTCCTCGATGAGCCGGGTGCGCTCGTAGAAGGGCACGATGCGGACACCCTTGGGCAGGCCGGCCTGGAGCTGCTGGATCTTGTCCTTGACGCGCTGGGTGACCGCGAGCGGATTTTCGCCGTAGCGCATCATGACGACGCCGCCGGCGACCTCGTTGCCCTCCTTCTCGAGCACGCTGCGGCGGAACTCGGGTCCCATCTGGACGGTGCTCAGGTTCTTGACGTAGATAGGGACGCCGTTGCGGGCGCCGACGACGATCGACTCGAGGTCCGCGACGCTGCGGATCCACCCGACGCCGCGGATCAGGTATTCGGCGCCGTTCTTCTGGAAGAGCTTGCCGCCGACCGAGGAGTTCGCGCGCGCGACCGCCGAGAAGACCTCCCCGAGGGAGATGTCGTAGGCGCGCAGCTTGTTCGGCTCGACGTCGATCTGGTACTCGCGCACGAAGCCGCCGACGGAGGCGACCTGCGCGACGCCGGCGACGGAATTGAGCTGGTAGCGGACGTACCAGTCCTGGATCGCGCGCAGCTCGCCGAGGTCGCGGCCTTCGCCTTCGACGGTGTACCAGAAGATCTGGCCGAGCGCCGTCGCGTCCGGCGCGAGGTAGGGCACGACGCCGGCCGGCAGGAAGGTCCCGGAGATCGACAGCCGTTCGAGCACGCGCGTCCGGGCGAAGTAGAAGTCGATGCTGTCCTCGAAGATCACGTTGATCATCGAGAAATTGAATTCCGAGGTCGAGCGGACGGCCTTCACGCCGGCGAGGCCCTGGAGGTTGACGGAGAGCGGGTAGGTGATCTGGTCCTCGATCTCCTTGGGGGAGCGGCCCATCCAGTCGGTGAAGACGATGACCTGGTTTTCGGAGAGGTCGGGAATCGCGTCCACGGGCGTATGGTAGAGGCAGTACACGCCGGCGGCCACGAGCAGGAGAGTCGCCGCCAGGACCAGGAACCGGTGGCGCATCGAGTATTCGATGATGGCTTCGATCACGGTGGCCTCCGCTTCCTACTTTGCCTCTGAGGTGGCGGGCTTGGCGGCTTCGGGTCCTGCGCTCGCGCCGAAGAAGGCCGCTCCGGCGGCCGGGTTGAGCCGGCTCTCGGCATCGATCAGGAAGGAACCCTGGGTGACGACCTTGTCCCCTTCCTTGAGGCCCTTCGTCACCGGGTAGAAGCCGCCGACGCGGGGTCCGAGGTCGACGCGCACGGCGTCGAAGACTCCGGGCGACCGTTCGAGGTAGACGACCTGGAGCGCCCCGGTATCGATGACCGCGGTGTCGGGGACCGCGAGCTGCTTTTCGATCTGCATGTAACACCCGGGCGAGTTGCAGATCGGGCAGGGGACGTCATGGGCGAGCTTGGGGCCGACGTGCACCGGGCAGGTTTCGCCGGTCTCCACGGCCTCGCCGGGCGACGCGGGCGGGATGCCGAGCGGCGCGTGGCCGCAGGTCGTGCAGGAGCCCGGCTTGTCGGCGTAGACGCCCGGGTGCATCGGGCAGAACCAGACGAGGCGCGCCGGGTCGATGGCCCTGCCGCCGCCGCCCACGACGGCGGCGGGCGCTTTCCGGACCAGGTGCATGCCGCATTTGGGACAGTCCCCCGGCCGGTCGGAAACCACCTCCGGGTCCATGGGACAGGTCCAGACCTCGGCGGCCGGGGCGGACGCGGCGGCGGCCGGCGCCTCCGGCGGCGCGCCGTTCGGCGCCGCCGCGGCGCCCGCCGGCTCGACGGCCAGGTCCACGCGCCCGAGCGGGATGCGGAAAGTCGCGGTCACGAACATCCCGGGCTTGAGCCGCAGGTCCCGGTTGTTCACGTCCACCCGGATGTCGACCGTGCGCGTGGAGGCGTCGAAGAGCTGCGAGATGAAGGCCACCGTCCCGAGGAAGACCCGGTCGGGAAAGGCCTCGGCGCGGATCTCCGTGGGCTGGCCGGTGGCGATGAAGGAGGCGTCCGCTTCGTAGACCTTGGCCTTCATCCAGACCGTCGAGTAGTCCGCGATCGTGTACGGGTCTTCCCCGACCTGGACGTAGTGCCCGGCGTGGATGTCCTTCTCGATGACCACTCCGGAGTAGGGGGAGCGGATGGTGATCTGCTTCTGGGCCGTGCGGTCGCGCTCGAGCTCGTTGACCTGCTCCTCGGTGATTCCCCAGAGGAGCATGCGCTTGCGGGCCGAGTCGGCGAGCTGGCGCGTCCTCGTCTCCACGGCCGGATCCACGCTGCCGGCGGCGCGCGCGTCGTCCAGCGTCTTGAGCGCAAGCAGGTACTCCTCCTGGGTGGTCACGAGCTCGGGGCTGTAGAGCTCGTAGACCGGATCGCCCTTCTTGATCTCGACGCCGGCGTACATGATGTGGAGCTGGTCCACGCGGCCGGCGATGCGCGCGGAGAGGTGCGCGAGGCGCCGCTCGTCATGGTCGATCACGCCGACGGTCCGGATCTCCTTGAACAGGACCTCGTAGCCCACGGTGCTGGTCTCGACCCCGGCCTGGCGCACGCGCGCGGGCGAAAGCTGCACCCGCCGCTCGACCCCCGCGGGAACCTCTTCCGGGACGCCCTTCTTGCGCTTGGAGAGGTTCATGCCGCAGATCGGGCAGTTCCCTGAGTCCGCGCGCACGACGTTCGGGTGCATCGGGCAGTAGTACTCGATATCGCTGGTCGCGACCGCCCCGCCGGCGCCGCCCGCCGCCGCCGGCGGACGCGTCCACTTGTCGGCGTAGTTGAGGATCGTGTCCCAGTAGCCCACGAGGAGCGCGGAACCGATCAGGAGGCCGACGAAGCGCAAGCGGACTTCGACGATCTCGAAGGCCAGCTTGAACTTCTCCCAGCGTGAGAGGGCCATGGCTGATTCCCCTTTACGTAGATTCGGGTACTCGGGTCGATGCGGCATCGGGGGTGGCAACGAAGTCAAACGCGACCGGGGAGCCCGCGTGTCGGGCACGGCCGCCTCCTATTTTCCTGCGGGGGCCGCGTTCTCGGCGGGGCGGAACCCGCGTAGCGCCGGATCGGTCTCGCAGGCGCCGGTGACCTCGACGAGATCCCCCAGCAGCGCGCGGTTTTCCAGGTAGAAACAGGGAACGGGGGCCGCGCCATCCGGCATCCCGGCGCGCCGGCGGATTTCGTCGAACAGTTTCGAGCAGAGCGCGCCTTCGAGAGGAGCGGGCTCGGCGGAGGCCGACACGTGGAGGAAGGGACAGGGCTCGACCTGGCCGAGCGCATTGACATGCAGCAGGTCCGCCGCCGCCTGGCAGCCGCCCTCGCCGCGCTCGTCGCCCGGCACGTAGGCGATGAACGCGCCGCTGCGCCGCCGCAACTCGGCCAGGTGCTGCGACAGGCGGGCGCGATCGGCGGGCGCGAGCGTCTGACAGCTCGTCGCGGCGCGGCCGATCGGCAGGCAATCCAGCAGGATCGCGAAGCGCGCGCCGGCGTTCATCAACTCCAGGTAGAACTGGACCCCCAGGAGATCCGGGAGGTTCGCCGGCCGCGCCGTCGCGGCGAAGCCGAACGGGATGCCCCGTGCGCGCAGGAGTTTCATGGACTCGCGCACGCCGCGCGTCGCGCCCGGACCGCGCAGCCGGTCGTTCACGGCCTCGGTCCCCTCGATCCCCAGGATCGGCAGCACGTGCGGCAAGGCGGCAAGCCGGTCCGCGACCTCGGAATCGATCAGGAGGCCGTTCGTGAACAGGAGGAGGAGCTGGCGATCGTGGCGTGCGACCAGGTCGAAGAAGCCGGGGTGGAGGAGCGGCTCCCCGCCCGTGAGCCCGCAGATGAAGATACCGAGCTCCTCGGCTTCGGTCAACGTCCGGTCGGCTACCTCGTCGGCGAGATCCACGCCCCTCGGGTATTCCGCGGAGCTGCAATGCAAGCAGGCGAGGCCGCAGCGGGTCGTCAGCGAAAGAAAGAGGAGCGAGGGCGCGGGGGCGCCCGCGTCTGCCCGGCGCAGGCGTCGCTCCTCGGCGACCAGTTCGAGCTGCGCCAGCCGGCCGGCGGCCTCGCGCCGGACCGGCAGGTGCGAGGCCGCGAGCAACGCCGTCAGGTGATCCATCAGTCGACCGTGTTCCTGGCTCATCTCGACTCTCCAGTGTTGAGGGACGGAACCGTCAGGGTACCGGGTGGTCGGGCCGAGGCCGCCCCGCGCGCCGGGACGGCCTCGGCCGCGCGCGCGGTTAGCTGCCGCCGCCGCAGGAGCCGCCGCCGCAGCTATGGCCGCCGCCGCCCGCCTTCGAGCCGGGACCCTTGGGGCCCGACGCCGGCACCGGGGCTTCGCTCCAGTCCGCCAGCCGGACCAGCTCCCCGCACTTCAGCATCGCCTCGCCGTAGTACGGATTGCCGATTTCCCCGACCTCTTGCAGCCACGAGGCATGCGCCATCGAGCACGAGAAGAGGAAGAGCTTGTGCGGGGCCTTCGTCTTCAGGTCCACGCCCTTGGCATACTGGATCAGCGAAGAGCTGAGCTTCTTGAAGGTCTCGCGCGCCCGCGGCAGGTCGAGCTTGCCGGCGGCGGTCAGGGCCATACCGCAGGTGGGACACTTGCCCGCTTTCGCCGCCTGCACCGCCGGGTGCATCGGGCAGGTGTACAGCTCGGCCGAGAACCCCCGGGCCGCGAGGGCGGTGTCGGTCAGGAGCTGCTTGTAGTTCTTCAGCAGACTCGCGTCGAGCCCGGGCGCGAGACCCACGGCAGCGGTCGCCGCGTCGGCGAGGGCCGCGGCCTCGGCGGCGACACCCTCCACGGTATCGCGGGCGAGCGCCGTCCGCATCGCGAAGTAATGGGCGAAGACGCCGTCCACGGCCGCGGCGGCGTCTTTCGGCGCGGCGGCGGGGCGCGCGCCATTATCCTGCGCGGAGAGGCCGAGGGATAGGACGCCGAGCGACAACGCGGTGGCGACCAGAGTGAGCATCCGGCGAGGCATGGGCAACTCCTTGCGAGAAGAGGAGCCGGGCGAATCCCCGAGGCTCCGAAAGTGTCGGAAAGGTGCGGCGTCAAGGGGACGCCGCGTCGAACCCGCCGCGCCGGCTCCGAATGGGACTCGGAGCCCGGCGAGAACGGGAGCAGACGAGGGGGAAGGTGGACGGGGGGCGGGGGTCTACAAGCGGAGCGGAGTTGCCGCGTGCGCGGCAGGATCTGACGTGAATACCGTAGCCGCGGCGGGAAGCGTCGCGCCGCCCGGCGCCGAAGCCAGGGTCACCGACGCGGCGTCGAGGGCGACGCAGCCGCCGGCGTCGGCCTGCGGGAGGGGCACGATGGCCGGACGCTCGCCCAGGGCGGCGGCGGGCACGTGGCAGCAGGCATGCGTGGGGCCGCCTTCCGGGCAGGAGGAGTCGGCCGGGGCGGGCGCAGGCGCGGGCGAGGAGGCCGGTGCCGCGGCCGGCGCTGCGCTCGGGGTGTGCTGCGCGCAGCAGGAGCGGGGTTCGGCGACCGGGGCGTTGCCCGGACAATTCCCGCCGGCCCCGTCCGCCGGGGCCGCCTCTGGCGAGGGGGCGGCGGCGGGGGCGGACGCGCGGTGCCCGCAGGCGCAGGCTCCCCCGACGGCGAAAGTCGCCGTCGCGAAAGCTGCCAACACCAGTGCCACCACCATCCGGTTCATCGCAGAGACTCCAAACCGCATCCCGCGGTGGGCCTTGCAAAACGCAGGCCGGGTTCCCTCGCAGGCCGCTCGCCCCAGCCAAAACCTTGGGCTACGCACGGCAACGTCCGGCCCCGCCGATTCATTTCCACTATTCTGCGAATTCCGGAAGGCGGATCCTCCCGCTGCACTGCGGCAAAACCCCCAGCGCCCGAGATCGCCACCGGGCTTCCGCCGCGCAATACCCGCGGAAGAGGGCGTCGCAGGCGCGGTCGGAAGGGCGGAATCGGTGACCGAGCGGGGCGGACACGGGGGTCCGTCCCTACGTCCGGCCGCGCCCTTCGTAGGGGCGGACCCCTGTGTCCGCCCCGGGGTGGCCCGGCCGTCCACCGTCCACCCTCCACCGTCCCCGTCCACCGTCCCCGTCCACCGCCCGCCGTCAGTGCGTCACCCGCGCCTTCATCCACGTGTACACCAGCGGGTAGACGATGCCCGGCGTGTACTTGCCCACCAGCATGTCCTCGTGGCCGACATTCACGACGTAGCCGTTCGCCTTCGAGAGCACGCGGATCGTCTTGTCCGCGCTGCCCAGATGGTCATAGATCCACTGCACGTTTTCCTTCGGCACCACCTGGTCCGAGCCCCCCGCGAGCAGCAGCGCCGGGACCGTCACCAGCCCCAGGTGTTCCGTGTAGCTGTAATGCCCGTGCGCCGCGTACCAATCGGACGCGTACGGGAGCGCGAAATGGGGCGACGTGCCGTACGTCGTGCAGTTCTGGTCGCGATACCAGCGCAGGAACTGCTTCACCACGTTCATCGAGATGTTGTCCACCGCGTAGCGCAACATCTTCTTCACGATGGTGGAGGTGACATTCTCCTTGTCCCACACCGTGCCGCCGACGTCGCCGAGCAGGATCGGGCCGAGCGCGACGTAGGCGCGGTCGTTGATCAGCAGGTCCTCCGCGATCGGCTTCATCGGGAAGGGGGAGTTCCAGGCCAGGTACGGGTCGGCCTGCCACGCGAGCCAGAACTGCGTGCGCGTGAGCAGCTTCTGCGAGGGGGCGGAGCCCATGCGCCCGGCGCCGGCCAGGGTCACCATGCCGGCGATCTTCGCTGAGCCGTGGGTTTCGCAGTAGCTATAGGCGGCGAGGCCGCCCATGCTATGACCGGCGAGGAAAAGCTTGGGCCGACCGGTGGCGGCGAGCACGTAGTCGACGGCGGCCGGAACGTCGTAGTGGATCAGGTCATCCACTGAGTAGGTCCAGCCGGTCAGATCGTTCGGATTCGGGGCCGCGGAGAAGCCGCCGCCGCGGAAATCGAGGATCCAGCAATCGAAGCCGCGCAGCGCCATGTAGCGGGCGAGGCTCTGGGTCGAATCGAGGTCGTAAATGCGGTGGTTTTCGATGAAGCCGTGGAGCATGAGCACGGGCTCGCGGCCGGCGACCCCGGGGACCGGCTTGAGGCGCGTGAGGGCGATTTCCCAGCCGTCGGCGGTGGTCGTGATGTGGACCTCGCGCGTGAAGCTGGTGTGCGACGCCCAGGCCGCGGGCGCGAGCGGGGCGAAGAGGGCGATCACGCCGAGTGTGAGGAGGAGAAGGCGCAAGGAACGCATGGAATCGGTTCTCCGTCGCGAAATCCGCCCGATCGGGTGACAGGGGCCGGCGCGCCCGGCTCCAACGAAGCGGGGAAGTTTAACGCAGCGCGTCACGGGAGTCAAGCGAGAAGCTGCCGCGCCGGCCGGCGCCGGCCGGTCGAGCGCGACGGTGGCCACCGGACCGTTCGATTCCACGCGGACGGTCAGGGTTTCCTCACCTTCTTCAAGGTCGCCTCGATCATTGCCCGGGACGGCCAGCCGGCCGGCGCGACGGCCAGGCCCTTCTCCCAGTCGGCGATCGCGCCGGCGAGATCGCCGGTCGCGCGCCGCACGTCGCCGCGGTTGCACCAGACCGCGGGATCGCGCGGATTCAGCTCGAGCGCGCGGTCGAAGTCGGCGCGGCACCCGGGGAGATCCCCGAGCTGAGCGCGGACCACGGCGCGATTGGCGTACGCCGCAGCATACCCGCCCCGGAGCAGGATCGCCTGGTCCAGATCGGAGAGCGCGCCGCGCAGGTCGCCGCGCCGGCCCTTCAGGCTGCCGCGCAGCCACCACGCCTCGGGCAGGCCCGGCTCGACGCGCACCGCCTCGTCGAGGTCCGCGAAGACCGCGGCGGAATTGCCGGGCGTGTTGCGCAGCCCGGCGCGCGCCACCAGGGCCGGCCCGCAGCGCGGATCGGTCGCCAGGGCCGCCTCCAGGTCCGCCGCGGCCGCGGCCGCATTGCCCTCCGCCGCCCGCAACTTCGCGCGGCTGACCAGGGCGCGCAGATACCTGGGATCGATCGCGAGGGCCGCGTTGAAGTCGGCTTCGGCCTCCCGCGGCCGCCCCTGGTCTCGTCGGGCGAATCCCCGAGCTTCGAGGGCGTAGACGTTCCGCTCGCTCAAACGCAGGCTCTCGGTAAAGTCCGCCTCGGCGCCCGCGAGATCGCCCCGGTCGTAGCGCAGCTTGCCGCGCAGGTGCCAGGCGATCGCCATCCCGGGGTCCAGGCGCAGCGCGGCCGCCACGTCCGCCTCGGCGCCCGCCAGGTCCCCCTCGGCTTCCCGCACCACCCCCCGGTTCGCCCACGCCGCCGCGTACTGCGGATCGATCGCGAGCGCCTCGTCGAGCGAGCGCCGGGCCGCCGCGAGGTCGCGGCGGACGAATTCGCTGCGCGCCCGCAGCAGGAGTGCGCGGGGATAGCGCGGCCGCAAATGGAGCGCCCGCTCGTTCCAGGACTCGAACGGCTGATGCATGCCGCTCGCAACGGATGCCGCAAACCAGGCGCACTCTTCGTCCCCGTACTGCTCCGCCCCTTCCTGGAACAGCGTGTAGGCGCCGGGGCCATCGCCCGCGG
This sequence comes from Planctomycetota bacterium, assembly GCA_016220045.1. Classification (GTDB taxonomy): domain Bacteria; phylum Planctomycetota; class MHYJ01; order WSZJ01; family JACPWG01; genus JACRIP01. The sequence goes on along the minus strand of JACRIP010000128.1, from coordinate 3,612 downwards.
CGAGGCGCACGAAGGCCTGGGCGCGGTGCAGGGCGGCCTGGTTCTCCTCCTTCGTGCCGCGCATCGCCTCCGCCGCCGGCAGAGCCTGGAGCAGGGCGAGGGCGCGCTCCCGCAGGAGGGATTCCTCCGGTTTCTCGCGCCGGCCGATGTTGTCGATCTGGAAGGCCATCATCGCCGTCACGTAGCGCTCCATCACCGCCCGGCCGAGCGAAAGCGCGGCCACGCGTCCGCGCTCCGGCCCGAGCAGTTCCATCGCCCGGGTCAGGTCGCGCTCCGCCGCCGCCAGATCGCCGATTTCCAGCCCGGCGCGCCCGCGGGATTCGTAGATCCAGCCGTACTCCGGCGCCTTCCCGATGGCGGCCTCGTACAGGGCCGACAGCTCGGCCAGCTTCTCCCGGTAGCGTTCCAGCGGGATTCCCGGCCGGTAGAGCACGGACTTCGCCTCGCGCAACAGGGCCTCCGCCTGCACCAGGTGTTCGTCCGCAGCCAGGCGCGCGCGCTCGGCGGCCTCGCGCGCGCGCGCCAGCGCCTCCTGCTCGGACGCTTTGGCGGTATCGCGTTCGGCCGTCCGTCGGCGCTCGTCGCTCGACGCCGCGCCGCGCCGCGCGCTCCAGGTGAAGGCGGCGAAGCCGACCACCAGCAGCGCGGCGAGGGCAAGCGGGAGGACGAGCCGGCGGTGCTTCACGGCCTTGCGCAGAATGCGGGAGGCGCGCGAGAGCGGGCGGGCGAGAATCGGTTCGCCATCCAGGAAACGCCCGAGTTCGGCGGCGAGCTCGCCGGCGTCGGCGTAACGCCGGCCCGGGTCCTTCTCGAGGCAGCGGAAGGTCATGGTCTCGAGGTCCGGATGGATGCGCCGGGAAGTGCGGCCGCCGCCCGTCCCGGGACGCGCGAGCGGCGGCGGGTCCCGGTCGGTGATCGCGCGCAGGAGCTCGATGACGCCGTCGCCGTCGAAGGGGACGCGGCCGGCGACGTGTTCGTAGAGCATGACGCCGAGGCTCCAGACGTCGCTCCAGGGGCCGACCGCGTCGCCGCGGCCCGCGGCCTGTTCGGGCGCCATGTAGTGCGGGGTCCCGAGGATGGCGCCGGTCGCGGTGAGGCGGCGGCGCGTGCCCTCGCGCACTTCCTTGGCGAGCCCGAAATCGCCGAGGAAGGGCTTGCCGGCGGCGTCGACCAGGACGTTGCCGGGCTTGACGTCGCGGTGGACGATGCCGGCGCGGTGGGCGGCCTCGAGCGCACCCGCGACGTCGCGCAGGATCTCCAGGAAACGCCGTAGGGCCAGGCGGGGGCGCAGGGCGGCGAGGGACTCGCCCTCGATGAAGTCCATGGTGAGGTGGTGGCGGCCGGCGATGACGCCGGACTCGTGGACCTGGATGATATTGGGGTGGCGCAGGCGGGCGGCGGCGCGGGCTTCGCGCAGGAAGCGTTCGATATCCTCGTCGGCGGCGCCGCTTTCGGTGAGGAGCATCTTGAGGGCGACCATGCGGCCGAGCTCGGTGTCCCAGGCCTGGTAGACGACGCCCATGCCGCCGCGTCCGAGCTCGCGCAGCAGGCGATAGCGGCCGAAGGGCGTGCCGGCGGGGGCGGAGGGGGAGGCGGGGATCGTGGGTGATGCGAGCATGCCCTCTCCCCGACCCTCCCCCGCTGCGGCGGGGGAGGGGGACGGTGCGAGTGCGGGCAGGGTGGGCGGCGCGGCCGCGTCGAGGCGCAGCGTTTCGGCGGTCGGGGAGGAGCCGGCGGCGGGGGGGGGGGCGGAGGCGGTGGGTGGTGCGAACCTACCCTCTCCCCGACCCTCCCCCGCTGCGGCGGGGGAGGGGGACGGTGCAGGTCGGGAGGACGCGGGCCCGGGAGTCGCCGCGGCGCGGACCGTGGCGGCGAGGGTGGGGGGCGGTCCGGGAAGGGGGCAGGGATCGGGCTCGGGCGGTGCCGCGTCCGGTTCGCTCAAGACTCTCCTCCCCACGGCGCACGGTGCCGCGTCGAGCGGGCGAAGACGCTCGGCACCGCGGCGGCGCCATTCTAGCGGGAGCGACGCGAAGCAACAAGCGCGCTTCGTCCCGGTGGGCAAACTGCGCTCGACGCCTGACCTGGACGCGTCGGGCCCGGGAGGCGCCCCCCGACCGCGGCGATTCCGCTTGTTGCGGGCCGCGCGCCAGGGTACCTTGCTGGAGAAGAGAACGGCGGCCGGCCCGCCCCCGCGCTGCTCGCGGTCCGCGTGACGGTGTCCGTTCGCCGGCCGCCCCGAAACCCCAACTCCTACCCGGAGCCTGCGGGTGATTGCACTGCCCGGTCCACCAGCGACCTCGGGCGAGTCGTCCGCCGCGGCGAGCACCGGATCGGCCGGCACCCGACCCTTGACGCCACGACGCCGGCGGGGTCCGCGCTTCGGCCTGCGCGCGCTGCTCGCGGGAGTGCTGCTGCTCGGCGGTGTCCAAGTGGCCGTGTCGAGACGTTCGGTCCCGGCCTCCGAGACGTATCTCTGCCGCAAGTGCGGCTCCATCCGCGTCTGCACCGACCTGCGGTTGCTCGGCCTCTTCTCGATCGGCACGAGCGAGCGGATCGACCCGAGTTGGTTCAGCAAGCTGCTGGTGGCCTGCTCGCAGTATCGCTGCGCCGGGCATGCGTGGGCCTTGGTCGAGCGCACCGCGCCTGGCGGCATCGTTTCACCCGGGCCGGCGAAGGGCACGGGCATCGCGATGCGCCGGATCTGGGGCACCGGTGGGTCGGAGTACCTGGTGCACTGCGCTTCGGAATCGGGCGACGATGTCCGCCGGTTCGTCGCGCTCCTGCTGGACCCTGGAGCTTCCGCCCCGACCTGGCCGACGAACGCCCCGCACGGACCGGTTGAATACGCGGAACTGCTCGCGCAGCATCTATGCCGCCCGCTGCCCTCCCATCCGCCCTGCGACCGCCGGACCTGCTTCCAGCGGATCTTCGACCGACCGGGCTTCCGGTGCGTGATCCCGACGAGAGACCTCTTCGCCGCGGATTGGGAGACCCTGCGCACGGCGATCGTGGTGCCGGTTCCTTGAGGCGCGTGCCCATGCCGAGCGTGGACCCGACCCCGGGCGGGCCGCCCGAAGTGATCTGCAACTCGCCCTTGGCGGCGGCGCGGGCGCTCCTGGCGCGCGGCAAGCCCGCGCTCGCCGCGGAGGCGCTCGCGCAGGCCGCCGCCGCCGCGCCCGACGATCCCGCCATTCTCTGTGAATACGGGATTGCCCTGAAACTCGCCGGGCGCGTCGAGGAGGCGCGCGTCATGCTGCAACGAGCCTTCACGCGCGGCCGCGACCTCTCCACCGACCTCGCCCAACGCGCGGGGTTCATCCTCGCGCTGACCTACGGCGACCAGGGCGACATCGAGCGCGCCGTCGCGGCCTTCGAAGCCGTCCATGCCCTCGCGCCCGAAAGCGCGCTCGGCGGCACCGCGCTCTACTACCGGCTCGAATACCGTAACCGCTTCGGACGGTGAACGGGAGGGCCGCGCGTCCGGGCCTCCGCGAGCGCGGGTCCAGGGCCACCGAGCCGAAGCCCGGTACGACCCGCCCGGGTGCAGGTCCGTTCTTGCTGCTCGACCCTACCGGCCGCACGCATCGAAAGCACGGCCTCGGTCGTCCTCGT
>JACRIP010000130.1 GCA_016220045.1 Planctomycetota bacterium | reverse complement strand
TCGCCGTGCCGGCCGCCGTGGCCCGGGGCGCCGCGCCGGCCGACGTCGCCGGCCCCTCCGCCAGGAGCGCGCCGAGCGCCGCCGCCGTCGCCTCCGCGCTCGCCGGCCGCGCCGCCGGGTCCTTCTCCAGCAGCCGGGCGATCAGCGCCGCAACCCCCGACGGACTCCCCGGCACCAGCGAGGCCAGCGGCGCCACCGGCGCGTGCACCACCTTGTACAGGATGTCGAGCGCCGATTTTCCCTGGTGCGGCGGCCGCCCGGCCAGCAGATGATACAGCGTTGCCCCGAGCGCGTACAGATCGGCGCGGCCGTCCACCGCCTCGCCCCGACATTGCTCCGGCGCCATATAGAGCGGAGTCCCGAGCACCTGGCCCGTGACCGATAGATGGCCCCCGCCGGAGACGTCGCGCGCCAGCCCGAAATCGCCCAGCTTGATCCCCCCGCTCTTTCCCACAAAGACGTTCTCCGGCTTCACGTCCCGGTGCACCAGTCCTTGCGCGTGCGCGGCCGCCAGGGCGCGGGCGAGCTCGCGGCCGATGCGCAGCGCCGTGCGCACCGGCAGCCGCCGCTCGCGCCGCAGCCGATCCGCGAGACTCTCGCCCTCGACGTACTGCATCGCAATGAAGTACTGCCCCTGGTCCTGGGCGAAGGCGTGCACCTGCACGATGTTGGGATGCTCCAGCCGGCCGGCGGCGTGGGCTTCGCGTTGGAAGCGCTGGACCGAGTCCGAGTCCGCGGTCGCGTGGGCAGGCAGGACCTTGATCGCCACGTGTCGTTTGAGCGAAAGCTGCTCGCCCAGGTAGACCGCGCCCATGCCGCCCCGGCCGAGCAGCCGCAGCAGACGGAAGTCGCCCCCGAGCACGCGCCCCAGCAGCGGATCGGGGCAGGCGCCCGAGGGGATCGGCGGCGCGTTCCGTCCGTCTTCCGTTTCCGGCGTGTCCATCGCGTGCGCGTCTCCGCGGGGGAAGGGTCTCGTACTCGCCGCAGGATAGCAGATTCCGGTCGCCGCTCCAAGGGACCGTGCGCGGCAGCGGCACCCTTGACCGCGGCCGCGCCCCGCGCTATCGTCGGATGCCGCCACCGTCGCGCCCGCCCCACGCCGGCGCGTTCATCGGGTAACAACTGGAGATACGCCCGTGCCGACGCTCTTCGATGCCGCCGCCCGCGCCGCCCTGCGCGCGCGGCTGGACAAGCTCTCCCCCCAGTCCCCCCCGGCCTGGGGAAAGATGGCCGTCGCCCAAATGCTCGATCACTGCACCCGCGCCATGCTCGTTCCCGTCGGCGCCTTCACCGTCAAGCCCTCCTTCCTGCGCTTCGTCGGCCGCTTCCTCAAGGGAATGGCGCTCGGCGGCAGCCCCTTCGGCAGGAACTCGCCGACCGCCCCGGAGTTCGTCGTCCTCCTGCCGCGGGATTTCGACACCGAAAAAATCAACTTCGCCGCCGCGCTCGAGCGGTTCGCCGGGGGGGAAGCGGCGATCACGGTCTTCGAGCATGCCTTCTTCGGGCGGCTGACGGCGGCCGAATGGGGCGTGCTGCTCCACAAGCACGCGGCGCATCACTTGGAACAGTTCGGCGCCTGAGCGGCCGGGAACGGCGCCGGGCGATCCGGCTCCAGGTCGGGCGGGCCGAGGCGGGCGATCTCGTAGCCGTGCGGGTAGGTCGGGATCGGCCCGGCGGTCAGGAACCAGGCGGCGCGGCGCGGCGGCATGCGGCGGACCAGCGCGGCGCGCGCGTCGAGCGCCCCCGCCACCAGGTCCCGCACGAGCGGCGACGGGCGCGGCATGCCGAGCGCCTCCCGCACCGGCCGCTCCAGGAGCGCGGGCAGGACCGCCCGTACCACCCGGCCGAGCGGTCGCGGCACCCAGCTCGCGAGCAGCTTCTGCGCCGCCGCGCCCAGGCGCCGATTCGCGTCCGCGTAGGCGAAACGCCGCCGTTCGTAGTCGCGCACGAAGGCGGCGAACGCTGCATTCGACTCCGGTAAGTCCCGGATGCCCATGCGGCGGCCGACTTCGCGCCAGAAGCGGAAGCTCGACTCGACCTCGATCGGGCAGAGCGGGCGCCAGCCGAAACGCGCGATCCAGCGCACCGGTTCGAAGTGGAAGGTGGAGAGGACGAAGAGGTAGTCCTCGTTGGCGATCGAGAACCGGCTGTGGATGCGGTTGATGCGTGCGATGGCGGCGCGTCCGCGCTCGCTGTCGTAGCCGTGCTGGATCGGTTCGGTGAGGAGCAGGCCGGTGTCGTCATGACGGCGCTGCGCGCGGTGGGCGAACTCGCCCACGCGATCGAGCAGCTCCGAGATCGCGGGCACGCAGAAGGTGCGGTGGAGGGCGATTTCGAGCGAGCGCTCGACCTCCCAGGGGAATTCCCAGCCGGCGACCAGGTGCATGACCCGCTGGTGGTCGCGCGCGGGGTCGAGCGACTGGATTTCGCGATAGATGTCCCAGCGTCGGCTCATGGCGTGCTCGGGGTGAGGGGGGCGGAGCGGACGGCACCGGGGATTCTAGACGATCCGGCGAAAACCGCAAGCCTGACGCGACCACGCGGCTCGGGGCTCCCGCATCCGGACGACGCGCCGGGCCCACCCGTACCGATCGGCCTCGCGGCGCGTCGGAAGTTCCGCCTTCAGCGGCGGTCGCCAAAGGCCGGTTGGGGCGGATGCGCCTGGTTTTGGGGATCGGGCCACACCCGCGAGACTCCGGTCTCGGAGACCTCGCGGCGCAGGCCGGACCCGTCCCCCGGAGCGCGAAGCGCGTAGGGGGAAGGCCTGCGCCACAAGGGTTTCGCGCACACCATGGTTCGCTCGCGAGGTCTCCGGCGATTGTGGTGCAGGCCTTCCGGCCTGCACCGAAGGGCCACGGATCGCTGCCTTTTGCGACAACCTCTGAAGGCGGAACCACGAACGCACGTGTGCCCCACGCAGTATCCCTGGTCTGCGGCGGGGCGCTTGCCCGAACTCGAGTCGCGTGGTCGTGCCGTGGTTGCGCGCGCGGAATTGCTGGCGCGCCGCCCGCCGCTCCCGTTATCCTGGCCGCGCGCGCTCTTCCCTTCCCCCGGTCCTCCGGCTCCTGTCCCCGCCCCCGGAGCCTGCCATGTCTCGCGGTCCCATCGACCTCGCCGCCCTCGACCCGGCCGCGGTCGCCCGCTTCGGCGGCAAGGCGTGCGGGCTGGCGGCGCTCCTGCGCGCCGGGGCGCGCGTGCCCGAAGGATTTGCCCTCGCCGCCTCTACGGTCCTTCCTGCATCCTGGTCGGAGGCGGAGCGCGCGACGGTCCGGGAGCGGGCGGCGGCGCTCGCGCGCGGCGGGTTGCTGGCGGTGCGCTCGTCGGCGGTGGGCGAGGACTCCGCCGCGCACTCGTTCGCGGGTCTGTTCGACACGGTACTGGGGGTCGCGGACGGGGCCGGCGCGCTGGCGGCGGCGGCGCGCTGCATCGGCTCGGGCCGCGGGGAGCGCGTGCGCGCCTACGCGGGGGCCGCGGCGGCGGAAGAACACCCGGTCGGCCTGGTCTTCCAGCGGCAGGTGGCGGCCGTGTGCGCCGGGGTCTGCTTCACGCGCGACCCGAATGGGCGGGACGGTGCGCTGCTGATCGAGGCGGTGCGCGGGCTCGGCGAGGGGTTGGTCGCGGGCGCCCTGCAGCCGGAGCGCTGGCGCGTGTATCCCTCGGGGCTTGGCGGGGGGGAGACGCGGCGCGACGGGCCGTGCGCGGGGGAGCGGGACGTGGCGCCGCCGGTGCTGACGGGTGCGCTGGCCGAGCGCATCGCGGCGGAGGCGGCGCGCCTGGCGGGTGCGCGCGGGCGACCGCTCGACCTGGAATGGGCGGTGGCGGCCGACGGGGTGGTCTGGTGGCTGCAGGCGCGGCCGATCACGGCGGCGGTGCCGGTCGTGGAATGGGTGGTCGAGCGCGCGCATCCCGGCGTGGACGACGGTCCGGTCACGGTCTGGTCGAACATGAACGTGCGCGAGACCATGCCGGAGCCGCTCACGCCGCTCGCGGGCAGCGTCTGGCAGCGCGTGATCCTGCCGGCCGTCGCGGCGCAGCTCTGCTGCGTTCGTACGGACTCGACCCTACTGCCGCACCTGGTCGGCGTCGAGCGGGTACACGGGCGCATCTACTGGAACCTGAACGCGACCTTCGCCATGCCCCTGGTCGGGCCGCTCCTGGCGCGGTTCCTGGAGCACATCGACGCGCGCACCGGGGCTACGGTGAAGGCCTTGCTTGCGGCCGGCGTGCTGCGGCCGCGCCGGCTGCCGGTGGGCAAGGTGGCGCTCTGCGGGCACCTGCTGCTGGGGGCGCTGGCCGGGCTCAGGCCGCTCGTCAAGGGCCTGTTTCCCGAGCGCTGTCTCGCCGAGCTGCGCGGGATGGCGGAGGCGATCCGGCGGCGGCCGGAGGTCGGCACGCTGCCGGACGGGCCGCTGGTGGCGGAAATGGACGCGTTCGCGTACCCGGAGTCCACGCCCTTTCGCGAGGGCATCCAGATGATGCTGGCGAGCATCCTCATCCTCGGCGGCGCGACCTGGGCGTTTCGGCGGCATCCGCGCGCGCTCGGGCTGCTGGCGGCGGGCGTGCGCGGCAATCCCACCACGGAGATTTCGGTGGCGATCGACGGGCTGGTGGTGGCGGCACGGCCGCTGGCGGCGCTCTTTGCGGCGGGGAGCGCCCCGGCGGGCGGCGCGGGGGCGGCGGCCTTGCTGGCGCGAATCGGGGAAATGCCGGATGGCCGGCCGTTCGCGGCGGCGCTGGCGGCGTTCTGGCGCGAGAACGGGCAGCGCTGTCCGGGGGAGTTCGACATCGGCGTCGCGCGCTGGGAGGAGGACCCGGCGATGATCCTGGCGCTGGTGCGGGCGGGGCTGGCGGCGCCGGCGGGCGGGGAGCGGGTGGCGGAGCGGCTGGCGCGGCTCGCGCGGGAGCGGGCGGAGGCGATCGGGGCGGCGGCCGCGGGCGCGCCGGCCTGGCGGCTGCTGCTGATGCGGTGGTTCGCGGCGCGGATTCCGCGGCATACGCCGCTGCGCGAGGCGCCGAAGCACTTCGGGCTGGTGGCCTTTCGGCGCATGCGGCAGGTGGCGCTGGAGGCGGGTCGGCGGCTGGCGGCGCGCGGGCGGCTGGCGCGGGCGGAGGAGGTGTTTCTGCTGGAGTGGAGCGAGGCGGCCGAGCTGCTGCTGGGCGACGGGCGTGCGAGCGCCGCGGGGACCCCGGGCGAAGACCTGAAGACGAAGCTCGCCGCGCGGCGGGAGCGCTACGCCCGCTTTCAGGCGGAGGCGCCGCCGGACCTGATCCGCTCGGACGGGGTGCCGGTCGTGGAGGAGGGCGCGGCGGGCGCAAGCGCGGGCGGCGGGCCCCACGGCGTGGGTGGCGACGCGCCCGGCCTGCTGCGCGGCGTGGGGGCGTCGGTGGGCACGGCGCGCGGGCGGGTGTGCATCCTGCGAACGCCTGATCCGGCGGCCATGGGGGACGGCGACGTGCTGGTGGTGCGGTACGCGGACCCGGGGTGGACGCCGCTCTTTCCGCGGGCGGCGGCGCTGGTGATGGAGGTCGGCGGGGCGATGTGCCATGCGGCGGTGGTGGCGCGGGAGCTGGGGGTGCCGGCGGTCTTCGGCGTGCCGCACGCGACCGCGCGGCTGGCGGCCGGCGCACTCGTCGAGGTGGACGGCGCGCGCGGGACGGTGCGGGTGCTGGGATAGCCGGCGCGTGCGCCCGCCCCCAGGTCGCAGGATTCCGCAGCCGCTGCCGGGCGCGTGCGGAATTTCCCATGACGCGGGGGCTGCGAAACTCCCCCGCGTGGTGGCGCGGCGGAGATCGGGAGGTTCCTCCCACCCGGCACCGAGCGTGCAAGAGCCTCGGCCGCCGCCACCGCGATTCGCGACGCCGGAGACGCGGGGGAGGACGCCCGCGCCACCCGGGCTGGGTGCGCGAGCGCCGGGTGCAGGGCAGAGCCGCGCGCATCTGGAGCGGTCCGCGTGCGGCTGCGCTGTGTGCGGCGGCGGCCGCAGGGGATGAGGTATGAACCCGATTCTTCCGCCCGACCCTTCGGCCTGGCATGCCCTCCCGGTCGCGGAAACGCTGGCCGCGCTGGCCACCGATGCGCAGACCGGCCTGGCGGGACCGGAAGCGGCGCGGCGGCTGGCACGCGACGGACCGAACGCCCTGCCCGAGCCGCCGCGCCGGTCGCTCGCCCGCATCTTCGCCCAGCAGTTCATGAGCCCGCTCATCTACCTGTTGCTCGCCGCGGCGGCGATCGCCTTCGCCCTGGGGGAGCGCGGCGACGCGGCCGTCATCCTCGCCGTCCTGGTGTTCAATGCCGCGATCGGGAGCTTCCAGGAGGGCCGGGCGGAGCGCTCGATGGCGGCGCTGCGCCGGCTCGCC
>JACRIP010000129.1 GCA_016220045.1 Planctomycetota bacterium | reverse complement strand
CCGCTCGCTTCGCTCGCTGCGCTACATCACCATCCCGCCATCCACGACGATCACTTGCCCGGTGACGTAGTCCGACATCCCGCTGGCCAGGAAGAGCACCGCGTTCGCCACGTCGCGCGGCGTGCCGAGCCGCCCGAGGGGGATGTTTGCCAGCATCTTCGTCTTCACGTCGTCGCCAAGAGCCGCGGTCATGTCCGTCGTGATGAAGCCCGGGGCGATCGCGTTGATCTGGAGGTTGCGCGAGCCGAACTCCTTCGCCGCCGATTGCGTGAGCGCGATGATCCCGGCCTTCGAGGCGGCATAGTTCGCCTGCCCCGGGTTGCCGGTCAGGCCGATCACCGAGGAGAGGTTGATGATCTTGCCCGCGCGCTGCTTCATCATCGGCCGCACCACCGCCTTGGTGCAGTTGAAGCAACCCTTGAGGTTTACGGCGAGCACCTGATCCCACTCCTCCTCCTTCATGCGCAGCAGGAGGTTGTCGCGCGTGATCCCCGCATTGTTGACCAGGATGTCGATCCGGCCCCAGGCGGCCAGCGCGGCCGCGGCGAGCTTCTCGGCGTCCGCTGCGAGCGCTACGTCGGCCTTCACCGCCTGCGCCTTGCCGCCCTTGTCCGTGATCGCCTTGACCGTCTCGGCCAGCAGCGCCTCGTTGGTCGCCGCGCAGAGCACCGCGGCGCCCGCCTCGGCCAGCGCCAGCGCGATCTCGCGCCCGATGCCCCGCGACGCCCCGGTCACGATCGCCGCCTTACCCGCCAGATCCACGCTCACGCTCATTGCAGGGCCTCCAGCGCCGCTACCGAATCCACATTCGCCGTCGCCGCTCCGGGCACGATCTTCGCCGCCAGCCCCGACAGCGTCCGCCCCGGGCCGATCTCCAGGAATGAGGTGAACCCCGTAGCGCCGAGACGGCGCATCGAGTCCTCCCAGAGCACCGGGCTCGTGATCTGCCGCCCCAACGCCGCGCGCAGCTCCGCCGGATCGGAGACCGGCGCGGCGCCGACGTTCGTCACCACCGGGATGCGCGGGGCGCGGATTTCGGTCCGGTCGAGCTCCGCGCGCAGCCTGTCCGCGGCCGGCGCCATCAGCGGCGAATGGAACGCGCCGGCGACGCGCAGCGGAATCGCGCGCTTCGCGCCGAGCTCCTTCGCCTTCGCGCAGGCGGCCGCGAGCGCCGCCGCGGCGCCGCTGATCGCGATCTGACCCGGGCCCAGCAAGTTGGCGGCGACGACCACGCCCTGCGCGCGCGCCGCGGCGCAGGCGGCTTCGACCTGGGCGCGGTCGAGGCCGAGGATCGAGGCCATGCCGCTCGGCTCCAGCTCGCAGGCCATCTGCATGAACTCGCCACGCCGCCGCACCAGCCGCACCCCGTCTTCGAGCGTCAGCGCGCCCGCCGCGACCAGGGCCGTGTACTCGCCGAGCGAAAGACCGGCCGCGGCCTGCGCCGCGGGCAGCTTGCCGCGCTCGCGCAGCGCCTCGAGCACCGCCAGGCTCATGGCGAGAATCGCGGGCTGGCTGACGTCCGTGCGGTTGAGCTGGTCTTCGGGGCCCGCAAAGCAGAGGATCGCCAGGTCGAAGCCGAGGACGGCGTTCGCGCGGTCGAAGACGGCGCGGGCGGCAGGGGAGGCGGCGGCGAGGTCCTTGCCCATGCCGACCACCTGCGCCCCCTGGCCGGGGAAGAGCCAGGCGCGGGAGGTAGAGACCACGGTTACCACCTGAGAAGGGCGGAGGACCAGGTCAGGCCGGCGCCGAAGGCGACCAGGCAGATCATCTGCCCGGACTTGAAATGGCCGGCGCGGCGGGCTTCGTCGAGCGCGATCGGCACCGAGGCGGCGGAGGTGTTGCCGAACTTGTCGATGTTGATGAGGAGCTTTTCCATCGGGACCTCGAGGCGCTTGGCCGCGGACTCGAGGATGCGCAGGTTCACCTGGTGCGGGATGATCCAGTCGAGCTCGCGCGCACGGAGGCCGGCCGAGGCGGCGGCCTTCTCGGCCATCTCCGTCATTTTGCGGACGGCTAACTCGTAGACCTCGCGGCCGCGCATGCGGATGAAGTGTTTGCGCTCATCGACCGACTCGCGCGTGGCCGGGCAGCGCGCGCCGCCGCCGGGAACGATCATCACGTCCTCGTTGGTGCCGTCGGCGCCGATGAAGGTCGAAAGCACTTCGCCGCGTCCCTCGGTTTCGCGGAGCACGACCGCGCCGGCGCCGTCGCCGAAGATGACGCAGGAGTTGCGGTCGGTCCAGTCCACGATGGTGGAGAGGGACTCGGCGCCGATGACGAGGGCGTTCTTGACGGTGCCGTTGGCGACCAGGGCGGTGGCGGTGGAGAGGGAGTAGACGAAGCCGGTGCAGGCGGCGTTGACGTCCATGGCGGCGGCGTTCGCCGCGCCGATCTTGCGCTGGACGTGACAGGCGGTGTTGGGCAGGAAGTGGTCGGGCGTGCAGGTTCCGACGACGATGAGTTCGATGTCGAGGGGCGACATGCCGGCGTCGGCGAGGGCGCGGCGTGCGGCCTCGGCGGCGAGATCGGAGGTGCATTCGCCGGGGGAAATGAGGCGCCGCTCGCGGATGCCGGTGCGGCTGGCGATCCACTCGTCGCTGGTCTGGACGGTCTTGGCGAGGTCGGCATTGGTCACGACCCTGGCCGGCAGGCCGGCGCCGGTGCCGAAAATGCCCACGCGCTTGAGTGTCGCCATGAGACCTCCGAGAAGCGCCCGACCCCGCGCTTGACCCGCGCGCGGAGGGCGAGGCACGAAGAAAGAAGCGGCGGCGGCCGTTATCCGGTGGTTGCCTGAGCTGCGGGCCGGTCGTCGGGACGCGGCAGGGCGGCGATCGCGTCCTTGATGCCGGCGGTGAGGCCGCGGCGCGCGAGGTCGGCGGCGACGCGCACCGCGTTCGCGATCGCCTTCGCCTTGCTGCGGCCGTGGGCGATGATCGACACGCCGTTCACGCCGAGGAGCGGGGCGCCGCCGTACTCGGAATAGTCGATGCGGTCCTTGACGCGGCTGAGCGCGTCCTTGATCAGCGCGGCGACGCCGCCGCCGGCCGACCCGCCCGCCGTGGCTGCCGCTCCGGCCGCCGCCGCCGCGCCGCGCGCCAGTTCGCCGCCGACCATGCGCAGCAGCGCTTCGGCGCAACCCTCGGTCGCCTTGAGGATGACGTTGCCGACGAACCCGTCGCAGACGGCGACGTCGCACGTGTCGGAGAAAATGTCGCGTCCTTCGACGTTGCCGACGACGTTGAGCGCGGACTTCTGGAGCAGGCCGAGGACTTCGCGGTGCAGTTCGGTGCCCTTCTCGTCCTCCTCCCCGACGTTGAGCAGGCCGACGCGCGGCCGTTCGATACCGTGGAGGACCCGGGCATAGACCGTGGCCATCGCGGCGTACTGGAGGAGATGGAGCGGTTTGGGGTAGATGTTGGCGCCCGCGTCGCAGAGGATGCAGAGGCCGGTCTCGTGCGGCAGCGGCACGGCGATGCCGGCCCGCTTGACGCCCGGGATCAGGCCGAGCGTGAACATCGAGGAGGCTACGGCGCCTCCCGTATTCCCCGCGGAGATCACCGCGTCGGCCTGCCCCTCCTTGACCAGGTTGACCGCACGCTGCATCGAATTGTCGGGCTTCTTGCGCATCGCCTCGACCGGATGGTCCTGCATTTCGATGACTTGGGAGGCGTGCACGACCTGGATGCCGGCGGGGCGGTCGGGAGCGGTTGCGAGTTCGGCCTCGAGCCGGGCGCGGTCGCCGACCAGGAGGAGGGTGAGGCCGGGATCGGCGCGCGCGGCCGAGACCGCGCCCAGGACGATCTCGCGGGGGGCGTGATCGCCCCCCATCCCGTCGATGGCGATGCGCATTGCGCGGCGTGGTCCTTAGAGCTTGACCACCGGCTTGGCGTCGTAGTAGCCGCAGTTGCCGCAGACGCGGTGCGGGAGGCGGTTCTGCTTGCAGCGCGGGCACTTGGCGAAGGTCGGAGAGGTGAGCTTGTCGTGCGTGCGGCGCTTCAGGCGCTTCGACTTGGAAAGACGGCGTTTAGGATTGGGCATGGGGCATCCTTTCAGGAGGTCGATCGGCCCGGCGGAACGCGGTCAGGCCGCGAGATTTCCGGGCAAAAGTGGGCGGGAATTCTAGCAACCGCGGGGGGGGCTGTCAAACGGATTCAAGCGATCGCGCGCAGGGCCGTCCTCCGCGCGCGGAAGGGCCAGCCGAGCCGCCTCCTCTGATACCTCCAGAGCCGGGGTCCGCCGCTTGACTTGCGCGGAGCCGACCCCTATACTTGACGGCGTACTCAGGGGGATTCACAACCACGGTAAGGAGGCGATCCATGCGTACGCATGTCGCCGTTCTCGCGCTTCTGGCCTGCCTCGTCGGCGCACTGCCCGCCGGCGCGGTCACGAAAGAAGAGATCGTGAAGCTGGCGCAGGCCGGCGTCGGGGACGAAGTCATCATCAATCAGATCTCGGCGGATGGGACGGTCTTCCAGTTGTCGGCGCAGGAGATCCTGGAACTGAAGGGCGCTAAGGTGAGCGAGCGCGTGATCAGTTTCATGATCCAGACCCGAACCCAGGCCCCGCCGCCGGGCGCGCCGGGACCGGGCGGTGGGCAGCCGGGCGCGGCGAACCAGGTGCCGGGTGTCACCCTGGTGCTCGTCAACTCCGACGATCGGGACTATTCGATCCAGATCGACGAGGCCGGGCACATGATCTTCTATTACTACGGAAACTTTACCGACCGGCTGTCGCTCGGCCGGGGCGAGACCCGTTCGATCGGCCTGCCGCCGGGCGAATGGGTGGTCCGCTGGGTCGGCGAGCGCGAGGCCTACCGCTTCCGCGCCGGGCCCGCCAATACGGCGAAGCTCGTAGTCTCGGGCGTCGATTTCGCCGACTACCGGGCCACGAACTTGACGATCACGGTCGGCGACCGCGAAGTGGCGAGCGGGCCGCTGAAGAAGTACGTGGATCGCGGCGCGCCGCGGCCGGCCGCGCAGGCCGCCGCTCCGCAGGCGCTGCCGGGTTACGGAGAGTCCCAGATCCCGAGCGGGCCCGCGCCTGACGCGACGACGGTGGTCTACGTTCCGCCGCAGCCGCGCGACCCGGTCGTGGTCAACTACTACGCGCAGCCCACGCCGGTCGTGACTTACCGCCACTACTACACGACCGCGCCGGTCTACTACTCGCGGTCGAGCTGGTGCTCCGGGCCGAGCCGCTACTACGGCGACCAGTACTACACCCCGTATCGCAGCCGGGGGTTCATCACGCCGAGCACGCTCTTCTTCACCGGGCTGGGCGCGGCCCTGGACCGGCACGACCGGGTCGAGGGCGCACTGGCGGGGGTCGCGTTCTCGAAGTTCATGGACAGCGCCGCCTACGGCGATCCCCTGTTCGGTTGGTAGGCGGCGGACGCGGGCCGGGAAACCGTCGGGCCGGGGTCGCGCGACCCCGGCTTTTTTTTTGACCTCTACGGAACCGGCGAGGAGGAGCGCATGCGCGCGAATGCGGGATGGGTGCGGGGGGCGGGGCTG
>JACRIP010000119.1 GCA_016220045.1 Planctomycetota bacterium | reverse complement strand
TAGAACAGGCGGATGATATCGGCATTCGTGGAGTAGGACGGATCCATCGCGCGGATGAAGCAGGTGGCGGGAATCTTGCCGCTCTGATCGATGCGGACGGTGAGGGATTCCTTCTTGGAGGCGTCGAGCTCGATCAAGGAGCCGCGCTCGGGCACGATCCAGCAGGAATGCAGCTTCTTGTCGCCGGATTTTTCTTCGAGGAAGTCGACGCCGGGCGAGCGATGGAGCTGGGAGACGATGACGCGCTCGGCGGAGTTGATGATGAACTCGCCGCCGCCGATCATGAGGGGGACTTCGCCGAGGTAGACGTCCTCTTCGATCGGCTCGGCCTTGACGAGGCGGAGGCGGACCTTGAGGGGAGTGCCGTAGGTGAGGCGGAGGCGGCGGCACTCGTCAGGGGTATACCGGGGCTGACCGAGGGAGTAGCCCAGGTAGGAGAGTTCCATGCTGCCGTCGTAGGACTTGATCGGAAAGATTTCGCGGATGATGGATTCGAGGCCGAGGTTCTCGCGCTTCTCGGGCGCGATGTCGCGCTGGAGGAAACGCTCATAAGCCTTGGTCTGGATTTCGACGAGGTTCGGGATCGGGAGGATTTCCTGGACCCGGCCGTAATTGATGACTTCCATGTCGCCTCCGGGAGGGGCCTGAGGGAGAACCCGATGCGCTGGGGCTCAAGCGACAGCGCCCCCGTCCGACGGTCTTCTCCGTCGTGCGGGGGTGACGCGAGCGGCGATGGCGCCGACGCGGGCGAAGGGCTCGCCCGGGTCGGCCGCCGAATCGCCGATCAACGTCGTTTGGCGTCGTTTAACGCCGTGTAACGTCGTCCAGAGTCGTTCAACGCTCCTTGGTGCGTTGTCCAACGCCATTTGGCACCGCCAGGGGCGTTGGTAGAGAGCGGATGACTTGGTCCTGCTCGGTCGGGCTTCGCGTCTCGTCCTCGAACGAGGTTGAACCTCGTTGAGCGCCGTCAGGCGCCGGAAGACGCCGTGGAGCGAAACCAGACGTCGTCGGACCGGGCGCCGACTACTTGAGCTCGACCTTGCCGCCGGCGTCTTCGAGCTTCTTCTTGATCAGGGCGGCCTCTTCCTTGTTCACGCCGGTCTTGACGGCCTTGGGCGCCGTGTCGGCCACTTCCTTGGCCTCCTTCAGGCCCAGGTTGGTGACTTCGCGGATGGTCTTGATGACGTTGATCTTGTTGGCGCCGGCTTCCTTGAGGATCACGTCGAAGCTGGTCTTCTCCTCGACCGGTGCGGCGGCGGCGGCGGCGGCCGGAGCGGCGGCGGCGGCAGCCGGGGCCGCGGCGCTCACGCCGAACTTGGTCTCCGCCTTCTTCACCAAACCGGAAAGCGCGAGCACGGACGACTTGCCGATCGCATCCAGGATCACCTCGGTCCGGTCGTCGTCGGAGAGGCTCATCAGGGTGTCCAGAACAGCAGCTTTCTCGGCCATGGAACAAACTCCTTCAACTACGAATGGCCAGCGGCCAGCCCCGAGTGGTCAGTGGTCAGCGGCCATGGTCGATCGACGGTGGCCAGGCTAGAGACCAAGGGTCAAGGCCAATCAGACAGTATCGAACAAGGGGGTTGGAATCCCAGGGAATCGGTCACACGCGGACGCGTATACGGGGTCGTCCTTACGACGCGGGCGGAGCGGGCGGTGCAGCGGGCGGAGCGGCCGGAGCCGCCGCAGGGGCTTCCGCCGCCGCGGGGGCGGCCGGGGCATCGCCCCCCGCCTTCTCCTTCTGCTCTGCATACTGCTTCACCGCGGTCGCGAAGCCGCGCATGATCTGCGCGAGCGCGCTGACGAAGCAGGTGGCCGGGGCGTTCAGGGTGCCGAAGACCTGCGCCAGCAACTGATCGCGCGTCGGCATCTTGGAGAGCGCCACCACCTCCTCGGGGGTGAGCACCTTGCCTTCGAGGAAGCCGCCGCGGATCGTCGGCTTCTTCTGCTTCGACTTCTCGTGCCAGGCCACGACCTTGCGCGACGCGGAGGTCACGTCGTCGCCGCCGAAGACCAGGGCCGTGGGTCCGGCGATCAGCTTGGCCATCGGGTCCTTGCCGAGCTGCTTCACCGCGACGGCCGCGGTCGAGTTCTTGACGACCGACATCCGCACCTTGGCTTCCTTGAGGGCGGCGCGGAACTCCCAGGTCTGCTGGGCGGACATGCCGTGATAGTCCACGACGACGCAGCTCGAGACGCCCTTCAGGCGAGCCGAGACTTCATCGACGATCTGCTTGCGGAGCACCTTGCTCATGGGGAACGACTCCTTGTCGGGGCCCGACCGGAGGTCCGGGCCGGCCCGGTGAACGCCTTATTCCAGGACCAGACTGACGCCCGGGCCCATGGTCGGGGAGAGGGCGATGTTCTGGATGAAGTGGCCCTTGGCCGAAGGGGGGCGCGACGCGCGGATGTGCTCGATGAAGGCCTCGACGTTGGTCTTGAGGTCCACGGCCGTGAACGAGATCTTGCCGACCGGGGCGTGGATGTTGCCCCCGGCGTCGCAACGGTACTCGATCTTGCCGGCCTTGAACTCGCGGACGGCGGTCGAGATGTCCTCGGTGACGGTGCCGCTCTTCGGGGAGGGCATCTTCCCCTGCGGACCGAGCACCTTGCCGAGCTTACCGACCGAGCGCATCATGTTGGGGGCGGCGATGGCGATGTCGAAGTCGGTCCAGCCGTCGCCGACCTTCTTGACGAGGTCGTCGGCGCCGACCTCGTCCGCGCCGGCCTCCTGGGCGTGGCGGGCATCTTCGCCCTGGGCGAAGACGATGACCTTGCGCGACTTGCCGATGCCCTTGGGCAGGGCCACGGAGCCACGCAGGTTCTGATCGGCCTTCTTGGGATCGACCCCGAGCTTCATCGCACAGTTGATGGTCTGGTCGAACTTGGTGCCTTCCATTTTCTTGAGGACGGCGATCGCCTCCTCGACGTTGTAGCGCTTCTTGGCGTCGACCAGCGGCACCAGTTTCTTGTAGCGCTTGCTCCGTTCACGCATCGGCGGTTCACTCCTGCGCATCCCCCGCTGCCGCGCGCGGCGCGGCGGAGGGGGAAAGCTCCCACTGAAGGTCAGCCCGGGCGGGCAGTGGTGGGCCCGCGCCGGACGAAACGTTTGGACGGGGTGATAGTTAAGGGACAGCTACATGATCCCGCGTCATGATCCCGTCGAGGGACAGCCCAGGGCCGGCGGGGTTTAGGGGTTTGGGAGTTTGGATCCCCATTGCAGGCAATCTGCAGGTCTGCCCGAAAATCAGGACGTCGCAATCACCCAAGTCGGGCGCGTGCCCGAAACCAAACCCGTAGGGGATCAGGGTGCGAGTCGCCGCGGGATCAGCGCGTCCAACAGACCCCGAACTTCTGAACGCCCAACCGACGCCCGCCATGGTCGGTCACTCGACAGGATCATGATCCGGCATCAAGAGGTTGTCCGGCAGGTTTCCAACTACCCGATCACCTCGACGCCCATCGAGCGCGCGGTGCCCATGATCATCTTGGCGGCCTGTTCGAGGTCCTTGGTGTTCAGGTCCTTGATTTTCTTCTTGGCGATCTCGATGCACTGGGCCTTGGTCACCTTGCCGACCTTCTCCTTGTTCGGGGTCGGCGAGCCCTTGGCGATCCCGGCTTCCTTCTTGAGGAGGACGGAGGCCGGCGGCGACTTGACCATGAACTCGAACGAACGGTCCTTGTAGATGGTGACGATCACGGGGAAGATGGTGCCCGGATCGGCCTTGGTCGCGTCGTTGAAACGCTTGACGAATTCGCCGATGGCGACGCCGTGCTGACCGAGCGCAGGACCGACCGGCGGCGCCGGGGTCGCCTGCCCGCCCGGGCACTGGAGCTTGACCTTCGCCATCACTTCCTTGGCCATTGACGTTCTCTCTCTTGCGGGTTGCGGACGGGGCGGGGATCGTGCGGGAGGGGTGCGCGCGGCGCGCTAGACCGCCTCGATCTGCCAGTATTCCAACTGCACCGGCGTGGGGCGGCCGAAGATGGTCACGATGACCATGACCTGGCCCTTGCCGGTGTTGACGCTGTCGACGATGCCGTCGAAGTTCTCGAAGGGGCCCTCCTTGATGCGGACGGAATCGCCCTTCTTGAAGTCGATCTTGAGCTGCGGGGTCTTGTCGCCGCCGGTGGTCATGTCGACGAGCAGCTTGTCGATCTCATGCTGGGCCATCGGCACCGGATGGGTGGAGCCGAGGAAGTCCCCGATGCCGGCGGTTTCGCGGATCAGGAACCACGACTGCTCGTTGAGGTCCATCTCGACCATCAGGTAGCCGGGGTAGATCTTTTTTTCGCCGACGCGCTTTTTGCCGCCGCGGATCTCGGAAACCTTCATGCTGGGGACCAGGACGCGGGTGATCTGGCCGTCCAGGCCCTGGGCTTTGACGCGCTTTTCGAGGGCGTCCTTGACCTTGTCTTCGCGTCCGGACTGGACGCGGACGACGTACCACAGTTTGGCCACGATCCGGCTCCGACCCGCAGGCGGGCTACAGGTATCCGATCAAGCGCATCAGGTGGCTGACGACGGTGTCGGCGAGGAAGAGGAAGCCTCCGAGGACGACGACCGAGACGACCACGACGAAGGAGGAGCCGAGGTATTCGTGCCGCGCGGGCCAGTTGACCTTGCGCAGTTCGGCCTCGGTCTCGATCAGGAAATCGGCGGCCTTGGGATGATTGAAGGCCATGAAGTAGACGCCGCCGAAGAGGGCGAGGAAGAAGAGGGCGGAGAAGGGCAGGCCCCAGACGATGTCGCCGATGAGGGGCGAGCGCCACCAGCTCTCGTTGGAGGGCCACTGATAGAGCGCGTAGGCGGCGAAGACGGCGAAGGCCCCGAGCACGCCGAGCGCGCTGACGCGGACGATCATCCCCTGGTTCGGCTTGTACAGGGGGAGCTTTTCTTTCACCTGGGCCAGGGTCAGAGGCATGGGGAGATCCTTGCGTTGCGTTGGCAGGGCAGGAGGGATTCGAACCCCCAACCAGCGGATTTGGAGGCCGCTGCTCTACCAGTTGGAGCTACTGCCCTGCGGCGATTGCCGTAGGCGGGGCCGGGGCGAACCCCGGCCCCGCTTGCGGGCTACTTCTTCTTTTCCTTGTGCGGAACGTGCGCCCGGCACGTGGGGCAGAACTTCTTGAGCTCGAGCTTGGCCTGGGCCTTCGTGTTCTTGGTCGTGCGGTACATCCGGTGGCCGCACGTGCCGCACTCGAGAAAGAGCCATTCGCGCATGTCCGGTTTCCTTCAGTCTAGGCGAGGATCTTGGTCACGACGCCCGCGCCGACGGTCTTGCCGCCTTCACGGATCGCGAAACGGAGCTGACCTTCCAGGGCCACCGGGGTCTGGAGCTCGACGGTCAAGGTGGTGTTGTCGCCGGGCATGACCATTTCGGTGCCCGCCGGCAGCGTCGAGCTGCCCGTGACGTCCGTGGTCCGGAAGTAGAACTGGGGGCGATAGCCGGAGAAGAAGGGGGTCTTGCGGCCGCCTTCCTCGCCCTTCAGGATGTAGACCGAGCACTCGAACTTGGTGTGCTGGGTCACGGTTCCGGGCTTGGAGATCACGTGGCCGCGCTCCAGTTCCTGCTTTTCGACGCCGCGCAGGAGCAGGCCGACGTTGTCGCCCGCCTGGCCCTGGTCCAGCGTCTTCTGGAACATTTCCACGCCGGTGATGACCGTCTTCCGGGGCTCCTTCGAGAAGCCGACGATTTCGGCCTCGTCGCCGACCTTGATGATGCCGCGCTCGATACGACCGGTGCCGACCGTGCCGCGGCCCTTGATGCTGAACACGTCTTCGATCTGCATCAGGAAGGGCTTGTCGGTGGCGCGCACCGGGAGCGGCACGTGTCCGTCCACCGCCTTCACGAGATTGAAGATCGGACCGCAGTTCGGGCACTCGTCCTTCGCGCAGAGGCATTCCTTGGCCTTCAGCGCGCTGCCGCGAACGATCGGCGTGTCGTCTCCAGG
The DNA here is from genome assembly GCA_016220045.1 of Planctomycetota bacterium. Taxonomy (GTDB): domain Bacteria; phylum Planctomycetota; class MHYJ01; order WSZJ01; family JACPWG01; genus JACRIP01. The sequence goes on along the minus strand of JACRIP010000119.1, from coordinate 463 downwards.
AAACTCATACTTGTCCAGAAGCTCGCGCAACTCGAGCTCCACCAGCTCGATCAGCTCCTCGTCGTCCATCATGTCGCACTTGTTCAGGAAGACCACCATCGCCGGAACGCCCACCTGACGGGCCAGCAGGATGTGCTCACGCGTCTGGGGCATCGGACCGTCGTCGGCCCCGACCACCAGGATCGCGCCGTCCATCTGCGCCGCGCCCGTGATCATATTTTTAATATAGTCCGCGTGGCCAGGGCAGTCCACGTGCGCGTAATGGCGGTTCTTCGTCTGATACTCGACGTGCGCCGTCGCGATCGTGATGCCACGCTCCTTTTCCTCGGGAGCCTTATCGATCTGATCGAACGAAACATATTCCGCCCCGCCCCGCTTGGACAGGCACAACGTAATCGCCGCCGTCAAAGTCGTCTTGCCGTGGTCGATATGCCCAATCGTACCCACGTTCACGTGCGGCTTG
>JACRIP010000114.1 GCA_016220045.1 Planctomycetota bacterium | reverse complement strand
CGGCTCGGGCGCGAGGAGCTCGGCCAGGCCGATGGCGTCCAGTCCGGCGAGCGATGCCCGCTGCTCCGGCGTCAGCCGCTCGGCCAGTTCGCGCGCCGCACGCTCGATCTCGGTCACGTGCCGCTCCGCGAGTCCCTTCGCCGCCTGCTCCGCCTTGCGGGTGCGCTCCTCGACCGCAGGGGCAAACCCCTGGTTCAGCAGGTCGGCCGCGCGGAAGGCGGCGAAGGCGGTCGCCTCCTCGGCCAGCGCGGCGGCGACTTCGCTCTCGGGGCGGACGCGCAGGGCGGCCACGGCGCGCGCCGCGGCGAGCGCCGGGGCGACCTGCTCCGGGGTCAGGGCCAGGCGCCGGCGCAGGAGTCCGGCAAGCACCTGATCCTCGAGCCGCTCGAGCGCGTCGCCCGGCACCCCGGCCTTGCGGGGCTCGGCGGCGGCCGGGAGGCCTCCGAGGGGACAGAGGAGCGCGAGCAACAGGAGCGGGGAACCCAGGGCGACGCGGATACGGCGGCACATGCGCGGACCTCCCATAGTGGATCGCAGGAACCTGTCGGCCTATCCTAACCCCGACAGGCGGAGGTGAGTTTCGAATTCCGTAAAAAAAAGCTGCTGTGGAGGGGCGGGAGGGATTGGAGGCGGCGGGGCCGAAGGCGGTGGCCGGTGGACGGTGGGCGGTGGCCGGTGGACAGTGGACGGTGGACGGTGGACGGCGAAGTGGGCGGTAGGGAGGGGGCGGTGGATGGCGGGTGGGAGGATGTCGAGGAGGATGCAGGGGCGACCCGATGAGTCACGGCGCCGGGCGATGGGCGCCGCGCGGAGTACGTCTATCGGCCGGAGGCGGGCCGGTCCTCCGCGGGCGCCGGCTCCGGGCGACACTCGGTCCACGGTTCGTCGGCGCCCGCCCGCCAACGTTCGCGGAACAGCGCCCCGTCGGGACCGAAGTGGAACTCGTGCGGCGGGGAGTCCGCGCCCTCGACGAGCACGATGCGGGTGCCATCCGCTGCGGGGGTGGAGCGGCGCAGTACGAGCAACGTCTCCCGCCCCGACTCGGATAGGAGGGGCAGCGCCGGCGTCCCCTCCCATTCGCTGCCAAGCAGGCGGAGCATGAACTCCTCGAGGCAATCGTAGAGCGCAAGCGGCGGCGCGGGCAGGGCGCCCTCAAAGGTCGCGCCGCCCGCGTGGAGGCGGCGCTCGATTCGTCCGTTCCGGATCGTTCCGGAAACGCGGAATTCGCCCGTCCAGCGAGCGGAAGAGCGGCGCACGGACTGGTCGAATTCCTGGGCGGAAAGGTCCGTGGCGAGGAGGACGCGAAAGGTCGAGGCCACTTCACCGGCGCCGGTCTGCATGCGGTATTCACCTGAGATTGACCAGGCCTCGGCGCCGGCGAGGCGGCCGGGCGTGATCGTGAGCCGGCGCGCGCCCACGCGCCGGCCGTCACGGAAGATACCGGAGTAGAAATCGCCGAGGGGGCTGTGCCGCGGCCCGCGAGCGGCCACGGCGCGTTGGAGGTGCTCCAGGGCGATTGCCTCCTCCGACGAGTAGGCGTGGACGTGCGTGCGGACCGACGCCAGCACGGCGTCGAAGAGTTGCCGCAGGCGGGGTTCATCGGCCACCGGCCCATTCAGGGCAAACGCAGGATGGAGACGTTCGGCCAGTTCCAGGCCGGCACCCAGATGGACGCGGGCTGCGTCGCCCGTCCCGGCGCGCCCGCAGAAGCGAATCGCGCGGCGCCCGTCGATCTCGGTCTCGACCTCCTCGGCGATGGCGCCGCCGGCGGCCTCCAGCGCGCTCCGGGCCGCTGCGTGCCAGGCGGCGAGCCGGGTGGGGAAGGGCTCAGGGGTTCCGCGGAGAACCAGCTCGCACGGCGGATTGCGCGGATCGGTGAAGCGCATGAGAACCTGCCGGGCGGCCGGCGCGGGAGTGGGTGGCGCCACGATCCAGCCGGCAGGGGGGCGGAAGGCGAGGGCGAGTCGGCGTTCGGCGCATTCCGCGCCGAGGGCGGGCGCGGCGGCAGTGGCGGCGGGGGAGGGGGACCGAGCGGGGGCGGTCGCAGATGGGGCAGCGGTCGTTGCTACGGTCATTGCCGGAGCGGCTCCGCGACCGCGACGACGTGACCATCGGGGTCCGCGAAGTAGGCGGCACGGTCGCCCCAGTCGCGGTCGGCGAGCGCGGAGAGCGCAGGGGCGCGCGCGGCTTCGAGGCGCGCGATCACCTCGGCCACGCGTTCGTAACGCAGGTAGACTTCGGCGCGCGGCGCGCCGTCGTTCCAGGGGCGTGCGCCGGTCTCGCCGATGATGCCGGGAAGCCCGCGACGCGCCAGCAGTCCGAGCCGGGCATGCGCCCCGCCGAACTCGAACTCGAAATAAACCCCGGCGTCCAGCGCGAGCCGCAACCCCAGGAGTTCACCGTAGAAGGCGCGCGAACGCGCCGGGTCCGCCGTGAACAGGATCGCAATATGCAAAGTGGGGGAGGGCGGGGGCGTCGCTGTCGGATCCGGTTGGGTCATGAGACCTCGAGTCTGGAGGTGAGTGGCGGCCTCCGCCCCAATCCGGTGAGCGGACGAAGACCAGGGGACTCCGGCCTCGCCGACCTCGCGGCGCAGGCCGGAAGGCCTGCGCCACAAGGGTTCCGAGCGCTCCCGGGATCGCTGGAGAGGTTTCCGGCTATTGTGCTGCAGGCCTCCCCCCTACGCGCTCCGCGCTACGGGGGACAGGTCCGGCCTGCACCGAAGGGCCACTGATCGTTGCCTTTTGCGACAGGCTCTGAACGCGGAACTGCGAACGGGCGGGCCTTGCGAGCCGCATTCCTCGGCCGGCTTGCCCGCTCGCGATCAGCGCTGTCGTGCTGGTGTCCCGTCAACGTTGATACTTGCTGTGCCAAGCCCGGTGTAGGGGCGACCCTTGTGGTCGCCCCGAAGGGCCGAATCCTGAGGCCGGCGGGGCGGGCACAAGGCCCGCCCCTACGAGTGTGTGCAACCCCCAGGATTGAGATTGAAGGTCCTCTAGTCGCGGGAACGCCCGGAGGAGCCCGCGGAAGCGGAGCTCGCGCCGTTCAGGTCCGCGTCCGTCAGCATGACGGTCTCACGGCCGGTGGGCGAGGACTTCTCGATCGCGTAGACCGTGCGGCCCGAGGAGTCGGTGGTCGCGCGGGCCGTGGCGCTCACGTCATCGCCGTAGACCACTTTCGGCTTGTCCGTGCGCGGGCCTTCCGCCAGGCCGTTCGCGCCGGGCGTCGCCGGCACTTCGGTCACCACCACCGGGACCGGCTTGCCGTCGCGCTGGGCGCGCACGTAGGTGGTGCCGCCGCTCGGCGTGGCCTTGCGCTCGTAGACCACCGAGGCCACCTGCATCTTCTGCCCGTCCGCCGTGTGGCGGATCGGATAGGACTCGACCCGCGTCTCGCGCTTGTTGTCGTAGGCGACCGCCGGCCGGCCGGTCTGCGCCGCGCGCTGCGAGCTCGCATTGATCGCCGCCTCGATGATCGTGCCGAGCGCGGCGCCCACGAGGCCGCCAATGAGCGCGCCCTTGCCGCCGCCCAGCCCATAACCGATGCCGGCGCCGAGCACGCCGCCCAGGAGCGTGCCGCCGCCGCTGACGCCGCCGCCGCTCGACTGGCAGCCCCCGACCAGGAGCCCAAGCGCGACCAGGGCCAACACCAGGAAATGCGTGCTTCTCACGTGCATCAGGGATTTCATCGCTTTCTCCATCACAGATAGCCGAAGCCGTTGCGACCGGGCGCCGAACCGCTCATTGACCCGCCAGCCACTCCGCGCAGGCATCCGCTTGGCGGCGTACCGGCGCCCAGAGCGCGGCGCTCTCCCCCGTATCACCCTTGTGCCGATCCGTCAAGCGCGTGAGCGACGCGAGGTCGCTCTTCGCCTCCGCGATCTTCTTGAGCTTCATGCGCACCACGCAGCTCAGCATGAACAGATTGGCCTCGCGCAGCTCGTCCGAGTCGAGATCCTTGCGCCGCGAGAGCGCCTCCAGAACCCACTTTTCCCGCTCCACCAGATCGGAGGTGGAGGCGGAATCGCTCTTGTGCCCGGCGCGCGCGGCGTTGAAGCAGATCCAGAAGCGCAGGCCGCGCGGCGTCGTCGCCGGGTCGAGCCGGGCCAGGAAGCGACGAGCAAAGTCCATCATGCCGGGCTCGGAAGTGCGCAAGTTGAGGAAGGCGACGAAGCGTTCGAGCATGTCGACGCGGCGCGCGGCAATCTTCTCCAGGGCCGCCAGCGCCCGCGCACGCGCCTCCGGAGAGGTCGCCGACTGCTTCCAGAGCAGCTCGGCGAGGGCTTCGGTGCATTCGGCGAGTTCCGTGTTTTCAGGCTCGCCGACGGACTGTTCGAGATCGCGGGTGGCGGCGACGAGATCGCCCTTGTCCTCATAGAGGAAGGCGCGGTACTTGAGCGCCACCGCGCGCAGCACCGGGCGCGTGCCCTTGGCGCCGATGACGTCGGAAAGGCGAGCCACCGCGTCGTCGCGCACCGAGCGCGGGGCGTCCTTCCCCCAGCGATAGGCGATGCGCGACCAGACCACCGAATTCTCGGCCCCTTCGTCGCCCCAGCGGGCGACGTCGAGATGGGCCGCGAGCAGGTCGAGCGCGGCGGCGAAGTCCGGCTTCGTGCGCGTCGGGTCGGTGAGCCCGAGGGCGCGCAGGCGGCGCGCGACGTGATGCGGTGAATCCCCGATTTCGCACTGGAAGGCGGCGTCGGCCAGGGCGTAGGCGCGTTCCTTCTCGCGCGCGGCATCCGCCGCCTCCACGTCCCCGCCGGCGGCGTCGTACGCCGCGCGCGCCACGAGTTCGAAGTCGTCGGCCGCGCGCCCGGGCAGCTTCCAGGGGGAACGCAGCCGGGTGCGCGCCTGCTCCCAGGCCGTCACGCGCTCCGCGGGGGAGAGCTCGGCGCCCTTGAGCGGCGCCAGGAGCTCGAGCAGATCCTTCCAGGCGGGCAGGTCGCGATTCAGGAAATTGCGGGCGCTCTCGTCCTTCTCCAGTTCGCGGGCCAGCTCGAGCACGCGCTCGAGGTTGTACTGCTTGTGCAGCAGTTCCTGGAGCTCAAGGCGCGCCTCGGCGAGCCGGCGCTTGGCGGTCTCGGCCCGTCCGCGATCCTCGCCCAGCTTCGACTCGAGCCCGCGCTGGAGGGCGGCGGCGCGATCCGACCATTCGCTCCCCGGCACGTCGCCGGTGACCTTGTCGAGCACGCCGCGCACCTGATCGTACTTGGCGGCGGCGAAGAGCGCCTCGGCCTCGGCGAGCCGCTTCTCCGCCAGGTCGATCCGTCCGCGCACCTGGTCGGCGGCGGCCGCGGCCGGCACGCATTTCGGGTGCTTCCCGTATTCCTTGGCGGCGCGGGCGTAGTACTTCTCGGCGTCGCGCAGGTCGGCGGACTTGAGGGCGGATTCGGCCTGGCCCATGAGCGACTCCGCGTCGGCGGCGTAGCGGCGCAGTTCGGCGGCGCGCGCCTTCGCCTGCGTGCCGGCGGCGGAGTCCGCCGCGTCGGCGACCAGCTTGTCGAAGCGGCCGAGGGCGTCGTCGAAGCGGCCGGCGGCGAAGGCCTGCTCGGCGTCGGCGAGACGGGCCTCGGGAGTAGGGGACGAACCCGAGGTTGCGCCGCCCGCGCCGGCGCCGGTCCCGGCGCCCGCATTCGTGCCTCCGCTGCCGGAGGCGCCGCTCCCGTTGCCGCCGCCGGAATTCGTCCCGGAGCCCGCATTGCCCCCGCTACCGCTGCCGCTGCCGCCGGAGCCGTTCGCCGGGGTTCCGCCGCCGCCGGGGACGTACGTGCCTCCGCCGCCCGGTCCGGGCCGGCCGTCGACCCAGGCTTGCCGAAGAAGGCGCCGGCGAAGCTGAGGACGAGGAGGACCGCGAGGCTCGCGACCAGGGGGAGGCGCGACGCGGCCGGCTCGGCTCTCGGGGGAGTACCGGAGGATGGTCGGGGACGCGGCGGAGCGGGGACCGCGGCGGCCCGCCCGGCGGAGGCGGAGGCGGGGCGCGGCGCCGGGGCGACCGGTTCCTCCGCTTCGGTCGCGGACTCGACGG
>JACRIP010000115.1 GCA_016220045.1 Planctomycetota bacterium | reverse complement strand
TGCGTCCACGCCGGTGCGCACGCGCTCGACCAGCCCGTCGATGCCGCGTTTCAGGTCGTCGAGCGCATCGTGCCGCACGGAGACCAGCCGGTCGGTCCCGGCGGCGGCGCGCTCCGCCATCCCGTCCAATTCGCCCGCGAGGCGGGCGGCGGCGGCGCGCTGCTGACCGGCCGCCGACAGCAGCCGCTCGACCCGTTCGGTGCGCGGCAGCCAGACCCAGGGGTCGGTGGTCGCGGCGCGGTCCAGCTCCGCCGCGGCGGCGAGGGCGTCGAGCCGCCAGACGAGGAGATCGCGGTCGAAGGTCGCGCGCGCCGGCAGCTCGGCCCGCTCCAAGGCGAGCGCGCGTGCCCGCCAGCGCTGCTGCTCCGCCTGCTCATCGAGCCGCGGATGGGCGCCGACGTTCCAGCCGGCGGCAAAGAACTCCTCCTCGAGCGCGACGAAGGGCGACGCGGGCGGGGCGGCCGCCCCGGCGGTGAGCGTGAGAAGCGCGAGGACCAGCAGGAACGCGCCGGTCGGGACCGATGGGCCCCGACTCCGGTAGGGGCAGGAGGAGTGGGTCATGCGGCGGGCGGCCTCCACAGCGGGGCGGGACGTGACGCGGGGCATTCTAAGCGGCGCGCGCTGCGGCTGCAAGCACTGGTCGTGGGCGGGACATCTCCGATATTGCGATTGCGCTTGTCCCGTTGATCGCCGCCCCGGCAATGCACAGTACCGGTCCGCCGCAGCCGGTGCCCCTTCTCGGCACGCAGGTACGCCGGTCTCTTTCGTACTCGTACTCGAACGCCCAGGGCATGCGAGTACGAGTACGACGGAGGCTACGTTATCGATGCCTGCTGCCGGTACGGTGGAGATCCAAGAGCGGACAAACACCCGCCCAGCAGGTTGGGCTTGCGACGCCGGGCGCGCAACCGTAGACTGTCGGATGGCGCGCGGACCTGCCGGCTACAGGTTTTCCGCGCCGCCGCCGATCTTCTACTATGACCGGACCCGCCGCGTTTCATCGGGACGAGCACTTCGGGGGGTTGACATGCCCAGGCTGGTGGTCAAGGAAGGCTACAATCGCGGCGCGGTTTTCGACCTCGCCTCGGATTCCCTGTCGATCGGGCGCGACCTGGACAATTCCATCCAGGTCATCGACGACAAGGTCTCGCGCACGCACGCTAAGATCTACCGCGAGGGCATGCACCACGTCCTGATCGACAACCGCAGCCGCAACGGCACGACCGTGAACGGCCTGCCCATCGACCGGCGCCCGCTCAAGCACGGCGATGAAGTCCGCATCGGCGACACGCTCTTCCTCTTCCTGGGCGAGGTCGAGGGGTCGACCGCCCCGCGCTTCGGGTCGCGCCTGTCGGGCGCCGAGCCGGCGCTCTCCGCGAGCTACGCACCCGGCCAGCGGGAGGAGATCGTGGGCGCGAGCAAGGCGATGCTGGACATGCTGCGCCAGGTCTCCAACTGCGCCGCCGCCGACGCGCCGGTGCTGCTGGTCGGCGAGCCCGGCACCGGCAAGGAACTGCTCGCGCGCACCATCCATCTCAACGGCGGACGGCGGGAAGCGCCCTTCGTCGTCGTCAACTGCGGCGCCCTGGCCGAGCCGGCGCTGGAGAGCGAGATCTTCGGCCATGAACGCGGGGCGCACACGGGCGCGGTCGCGCGCAAACTCGGCAGCGTCGAGCTGGCGGGGCACGGCACGCTCTACCTCGACCAGGTCTCCGAGGCGCCCTTCAGCGTGCAGTCCAAGCTGTTCCGGCTGGCGGAGAATCGCGAGTTCATGCGCGCCGGCGGGACCGAGATCCTGCCGGCTCACTGCCGCCTGCTGACGGCCGCGACGCGCGACCTGGCGCAGGCGGTCGCCCGCGGGGAGTTCCGGCCCGACCTGCACCAGGCGTTGAACGTGACGGAGGTGCGCATTCCGCCGCTGCGGGAGCGGCCGGACGACATTCCGCCGCTGGTCGAGTATTTCTTCCGCCACTTCCGCAACCGGCTGGCGACGCGGATGAGCGCGATCGCGGCGGACGCGCTGGCGCGGCTGAAGACCTACTCCTGGCCGGGCAACGTGCGCGAGCTGCGCAACGCGATCGAACGGGCGATGCTGGCGGCGGACGGCGACACGTTGGCCCTGGTCGACCTGCCCTTCGAGGTCCGGCTCTCCCTCCAGGAAACACCCGAGCGCGTGGCCCAGCTCGCGCGCGAGGTGGAGCGGCGGCTGATCGTGCGCGTGCTGCGCGCGGTCCGCGGGGACCGGACGGCGGCGGCGCAGGCGCTCGGCGTGGAGCCCAAGCAGCTCGTGGCGTTGATCGAGGCGCACCGGATCGTGCTGCCGACCGATTCCGCCCAGCCGCTCTCCCTGACCCCCGCGGCGCCGCCGCCCCAGCCGCCGCTGCGGTGATGCGTTCGGTGACTAGCACTACAACGCTGATCGCCGCCCCAGGCAGACAGGCCGTCCGCGGCGCCAAGCACCGTAGATCGGCCATCCGGCTCGTTTGTCGTTCCGCCTTCAGGCGGAACGATGGGCCAATTGCGCTTCGTCTTCGGCGGAGGCTCCGCCTGAAGAGGCTGTCGCAATAGTCGCCGGCCGTGCCACCCCGGTGTCCGCCCCGCCAGCTCGCCGATTCCGCCCTCCCGGCACGTTTTACGACAGCCTCTGCAGGCGGAACTACGAACGGACGGGCCTTGCGAGCAGCATTCATCGGCATGGCGACCCTGCTTGCCCGATCGCGATGAGCGTTGTAGTGCCAGCCAGTTCGCCCCGCTTACCCGCCTCCGCCCGGCCGCCCAAACCACCGCTGAACGGGTCTTGCGACCGGCCGTTCGGGCAGATATAATCGCCCCTGGTGCGAAACCCGTAGGCACGCGGGTGGTCGCCCGGATCCGGGCGCCCGGCCCGCGCCCATTCATTCTACGTAAGGCAGTCTACTGAGCAAGTGGAGGGGTGCGTGAAGCGGTACTCGCGCGGCGCTCCGCGGCGCCATTCGCGCCGATCCATCCGCGGCGGCTTCGTCCTGCTCGTCGTGCTCGGCATGCTCGGCGCGCTCGCGCTCCTGGCGGTCGTCTTCGTGCGCATGGCCCAGGTCGAGGAGCAGGTCAGCCGCGGCTACCTGCACCAGGCGCGCGCCCGCACCGTGGCCGAGGCCGGACTCGAACGCGCCATCGCCGAGCTGCGCGCCCGCGACCTGGGCTCGGCCTGGAACGATCCGCGCGACGCCTGGACCTACAAGGAACTCTACACCCCCCTGGAATTCCCGCCCGCCGACTACCCCGACCTCGCCGGACTGCGCGCTTTCGGCACCCCGCCCCGCCGCCTCGAAGACGCCCAGTACGTCTCCTTCTACGACCCCGCCCGCATCAAGACCGACGCCGCCGGCGTCAAGCACGGCTACTCCGGCGACGTAGGCGGCACCTTCGACACCGCCGGCGATACCTACGCCCTCAAGATCATCGACTGCGCCTCCCAGATCAACGTCAACAACTTCGACCTCCCCGCCGCCGGGCCCGTCCCCGCCCACCCCGGCAACCCCGGCCTCTTCCGCATGCTCGACAACCTCGGCGGACTGGTCGGCGAACCCACGCTCGGCACCACCCTCCTACGGAACTACATTCAGGGCCGCCGCGCCCAGGGCGGCACCGGCGAATTCTCCAACAAGCTCGAGCTCCTCGCGGCCCTCGGCGGCGACCTCGCACGCTTCAACCGCGTCCGGGACTTCCTCGCCTGCCGCTCCTGGATCGACCCGAGCGTCGTCGCCTTCACGCGCAGCAACGCCGCTTCCCGGTGGGATCTCAAGCCACGCGCACCCGTCAACGTCAATACGTGCAGCAAGGAGGTCCTCCTCGCCTGCCTCCTCGGCCTGGCCGCCCAGTACGACGCGCCCGATTACCGCACCGCCCGCTTCACCCCCTCCGCCGTCGCCGCGCTCACCCGCCCGCTCGTCGATCGCATCGCGGACCACGTCATCCGCGCCCGCTATGCCTTCGGGGAACCGCCCGATGTCGGCAAGTACCCCTTCTACGACTGGATGCACTTCCGCTTCACCGTCCTCGACGACATGGTCGGGAAGGTCGCCGGCGTGACCAAGCCGATGTGCGATATGATCCACGCCAACGCCAACCCGAACACCGGCATCAGGAAGCTCAATCCGGACCTGATCGCGTCCGACCCCTCCCCCAACGTCGCGCGCGATGGGATCACCGACCTCGACAAGTCGGATCTGGCCGTGCCCGCCTGGAGCGGCACGACCGAGTGGTGCTGGAGCTCGATGGGGTACTACGAAATCGAGTCGCTCGGGCGCATCTATCAGGACGACGCCGTGATTGCCGAGTACAAGCTCACCTCGGTCGTCAAACTCTGCGACATCTACCGGGCGACGACGCAGAAGGACTTCGAGACCGATCGCTATTTCAATCCGCCCCACTACGGCGCGCTCGCGACCGCGAGCGGGCAGCCTGCGGTCATCTCCCTACCCGAGTACCCCTACGCGACGACCGGCCGCTACCGCTGGCGCGGCGCGGACCTGGCGACCGGCATCGACCCGGCCGGCGACACCTTCTGCGCCACCTACGACGGGTCGCTCCTGCTCTCCGGCGTGATCAAGCAGGTCGCCGGCGTCAACCAGGGCCGCAAGTCCTTCCTGGCCGGCTACGCGCGCGGCACGCTGGAGGCCGAGCAGACCACCTACGGCCGGTCCGGCGAACCCCAATACTGGGGCATTCCCACCGCGGTCACGCCGAGTCAGATCGGCGGCCCCGGCGGCGCTACCGGGGCGACCTTCAATTTCAATCAGGGCAGCGATCTCCACCCCTTCGGCAGCTACCACAACACGCTCAAGCGCAACAAGCTGCGCACCTACTACGGCGACGAAGTGCCGGTGCCCGAGGGCACGCTGGAGTTCTTCGTGAAGCCGGAAGTCGACGTCGGACTGTGGGGTCGAACGGTCCCCGACGTCATCAACTGGCGCGGCGGCGATCCGCAAGGCCGCTACCTGGTTCCCCCGCAGCTCGACGGGCGCATGCATCTGGTCGATTGGGGGACGACCGGCAACGGCGCCTACGGCCGCGTCGCGCGCAACGAGTTGCGGCTCTTCACGACCAAGGGCCGGATCTTCGGCCACTGGCGCTTGCAGCCCAACGCGGGCGCCGCCCTCGACGTTCTGCTCTGGCAGGACATCGCGTGGCCGGCCCATACCTGGCACCACGTCGAGGTCAGTTGGACCGCGGCGAAGCAGGTTCCCGTCCCCGGCCCCATCCCGGGCGGCCCGCCTGCGACCCGCACCGTACCCGGCGAATTCATGCTCTTCGTGGACGGCAATCTCGCCGGCACGGCGGCGCTGCCGCAGAACATCTCGCGCGGCGGCATGTACGGGACCGAGGGCCGCAGTTCACCCTTCACCAACCAGGATCCCTGGCTGATCGTCGGGGGGAAGAACTACAACTCCACCGCCGGCTGGTCGATGGGCTTCGGCGACTTCCTCGGCACGATCGACAATTTCTTCATGCACAAGTGGCGCCTGCACGACCGCTCGTTCATCCCGAAGTCGCGCTACCTGGACGGCTCGGTCGGCGAGCTGGTGCAAGGGGGCATCGACCAGGCCGAAGCGGTCGGGGTCTACGTCAAACGCCTGAGGGAGGTGGAGGCGGTGGCGACGGCGCAGGGGGGCGTGACCCTGGGCACGATCTCCTGCACGCACGTACACTCGTGGCACGTGCATCCCGCCGGGCATCTCCAGGGGAAGGGCCATCTCTCTCCGGCGATCATGATCGTGAGCGGAGGGCGGCAGGAGATCCTGCACTCCTACGATGCCTGCTCCGGGCTTCCCCTGACGAAGTCGGGCGCCAACGTCCGCCTGCGTCCGGGCGAGGAGATCTACTACGTGGCGGGATTCGAGCGGCGCTCCGACCTGCCGGCGCTCACGTCGCCGATCCTCGACGATTTCACGCTCAGCTATGCGGCGGCGCCGCAGGTCCTCTATCGGGTGCCCGATACGGCGCAGTGAGCGGGCGCCGGCAGCGGAGGACCGGGGTGCGTCATTCCGGAAGTGGAATGGTCGGGCGGGCGTTGATCGGCGCGCTCGCGCCGGCGCGGGTCGACGCGGACCGTCCGACCCCACGAGACTCCGGACGCGGAGACCTCTCGGCGCTGGCCGGAAGGCCTGCGCCACCAGGGTTCCGCGCACATGCTGGTTGACTTCGAGTGGTCTCCGGCAATTGTGGTGCAGGCGTCCTCGCCTGCACCGAAGGGCCACTGATCGAGGCCTTTTGCGACCGCCTCTGAAGGCGGAGCGCCTGCCGATGGCGAGCCGCCATGGCCCTTCGTTCCGCCTGAAGGCGGAACTACGAACGAGCCGCGTGGCCGGTCTACCATGCTTGGCACTGCGGGCGGGGCAGATGGCCGGGGCCGCGATTCGCGTTGAAGTGCTGCCACCCCCCCACCCCCCCAAACCCCCAAACCTATAAACCTCCAAACCCCGCGGCCCGCTCCCCCCGCCGCCTCCGCCTTCCCCCACCGGCTCCCGCATCCCCATCACCGCTCCCGCATCATCGACTCCCACGACGGATCGCCCGCCAGCGACTCGAACGCCTTCTCGCGCCGGATCACGTCCCGGAACGGCCCGAAACCCCGCTCCACGCAGCGCGCCAAGAGCGCCAGCGCACCCTGCTTGTCTCCGGTGATCGCCGCATACTGCGCCATGAAGTAGAGCGGCACCCCGCCGTCCGGCGCCCGCTTCAGCCCCTCCTCCAGATCCACCTTCCCGCGCGCCGCCTCACCCTTCTTCGCCCAGCACAGCCCGCGCAGCGAGTACATCACCGCAAACTCCGGATTCAGCACCAGCGCCCGGTCCGCGTCCTTGATCGCGCCCTCGTAGTCCCGCATCAGCCCGCGTACGAAGGCCGCCAACGCCACCGCGCCCGCGTCCTCCGGATTCTTGTTCGCCACGCTGATCACCATGTTCGCGATCAGCGGCACCGGCACCTTGTTCTTCGAAATGTAGCGCTCGGCCTTCCCGAAGAGATTCACCGAGTGCGCCGCGTCGATCTCCATCGCGTGGGCATTGTCGAGCATCGACTTGTCGATGTGCCCCTGCTCATTGTAGATGTCCCCGCGCTCCTTGAGCGCAACCGGCGCGTTCGGCTGCTCGTCGAGCGCGCGATTGACCAGCACGAGGGCCAGGTCGTGGTTGCGCTTGTCGTTCGAAAAATGCGCCGGCACCAGGTACTCCAGCGCCGCGACGGCGTCCGGCGGCGCGTGCCGCCAGCGCAGATTCGCCGCCTCCGACTCCGCCGCGCGCCCGAGCCGGCGCAGCGCATCGGCGCACCGCTTGTGCAGCACCGCCAGCTCCGGCGCCGCCGCAAGCCCCTGCTCGTAGGCGTCGAGCGCACCCGCGTAGTTCTCCTGAGAGAACCGGGCCAGGCCCAGCCGCTCCAGCGCCCGGGGATTCGTCGGCGCGAGCCGCACTGCCGCCTCGGCGTCCGCCAGCGCGCCCGGCTTGTCGCGCCGCGCGGGATTGTCCAGGCGGATGCGCGAACGCAGGACGTACGCGTCCACCAGATAGGGGTCTCGCCGCAGCGCCTCGCCCGCCATCTCCTCCGCCCGTTCGAACGCCGCGATCATCCAGAGCGCGCGCGCCGAGAGCAGCGCCACCGCGCCGAAGTGCGGCCGCGCCCGCACCAGCCAGCGGCCGACCATGACGATTTCGACCACCTGGGCTTCCAGGTCCGAGGTCGAGCGTTCGACGTAGGGCAGCGAGTGCGTGCGGCGCCAGATGCGCGTCGCGCGGTCGTGGCTCATGCCCTCGTCGACGACCGCGCGGCTGAGCCGCTCGCCGGCCTCGTATTCGACGCGCGCGGCGGCGGCATCGCCCTTCCGGTCGAGCGCGGCGGCGCGGCAGCTGTGCCCTTCGCCGTAGTCCGGGTCGGCGGCGATCGCCCGGCCGGACAGGTCGAGCGCGCCGTCCACGTCCCCGCGATTCAGCGCCGCGAGCGCGAGTCCGGCGAACGCCGGAGCCGGATTCGGGAGCAACGTGCGCGCGCGCTCGAAATCGGACGCGGCGCCCGCTTCGTCGGCGGCGAGGCGCAGCCAGCCGCGCAGGAGCCAGGCCTCCGCGAGCCCGGGGTTGAGGTCGAGGGCGCGGCCGGCGGCGTCCGCCCCCTTCTTCGGGTCCGCGGTGTAGCGCGCCCCGTCCCAGTGCGGACGCCAGTCCTCCGGCGCGCGCGCGCCCGCCTCGCGGCAATCCTCCAGCGCCCCGTCGTCCTCCAGCGCCGCATGGCGCGCCCGCGCCCGCTCGAGCAGCGCCTCCGTGCCGCGCGTGTCGCGCTTGACCGCCTGCGTCAGGTCGGCGACCGCGGCGGCGTACTTCCCCTCGGCGAGCGCCAGCCGGCCGCGTTCGAGGTAGGCTCGGTAGCACTCGATGTCCTCGTCGATGGCACGGGTGAAAAGCTCGCGCGCGCCCGGCAGGTCGCCGTCCCGGTGCTTCACGACGCCGAGCCCGCACCAGCCCTGGGCGCGGGAGGCGGCGGAGCGGGCGGCGGCCGCGGCGGCGTCGAAGTCCGCCTGCGCGCCCGCTCCGTCGCCGCCCGCGATGCGCGCCCAGCCGCGCTCGGCGAGCGCCGCGTCGTTGCCCGGC
>JACRIP010000021.1 GCA_016220045.1 Planctomycetota bacterium | reverse complement strand
TTATCCCTTTGTGTGCCGGCGGCTTCAAGGCCGCGGGTGCATGGTTGCATGTCTGTCCGTAATTGTCGGCCCGGGCGCACCCGTCGATGCGGGCCTAGAATCACGGAACACGAAGGGCCACCAAGAAGGGCCGGGACGGGCCACGCGAATCGCCGCATCGCGACACGGCATTCCCTGCCCGCACGGCCCGTCCCGGCCCTTTCGTGGCGCTTCGTGGTCCCGCTTGGTGGCCCTTCGTGTTCCCGTCTTTGCGCGAGCCACTGGGGCCGCGACCGGGGCCGCGACCGGGCCCGCAACTACGGACCTACACCCCAATGCCGTTGGCCCCCGCGCCCCCTACTCCCGCCACTTCAACAGGTCGCTCCCGCCCTTCGGCTCCTTCTTGATCAGGAGCCACACGCTGAAGGTCGACCCCTTCCCCGGCTCACTCTGCACCTTGATCACCCCCTCGTGCGCTTCCACGATGCTCTTCACGATCGCCAGCCCCAGCCCCGTTCCGCTCACCTTGTACGTCAGCGACGAGTCCACCCGATAGAACTGCTCGAAAATCTTCGTCAGATGCTCCTCCGCGATCCCCATCCCGTGGTCCGTCACGTCCAGCCGCAGATTCTGCTCCTCCACCCCCAGCTTCACCTTCACCTCGCCCCCCTGCGGCGAATACTTGATCGCGTTCGAGATCAGGTTGATCACCACCTCCTTCATCTTCTCCTTGTCGATGTACAGGTCCGGCAGGTCCGGCGCGAACTCCGTGATTACTTTATGCTTCGCCGACTGCACCTTCGACAGGTGCAGCACCTCCTCCACGATCACCCGCGCCGGGTAGGTCCCCAGGTTGAGCTGCATCTTCCCCGACTCGATCCGCGCAACGTTCAGCAGGTCCTCGATCAGCGAAATCAGCCGGTCCGCCTCGCTGTCGATCACCTTCAGGAACTTCGCCGCCGTCGGGTCCGTGCCCACGAAATCGACCAGCGCCTCCGTGTACGCCTTGATCGAGGTCAGGGGCGTGCGCAGCTCGTGCGAGACGTTGTGCACGAACTCCGACTTCATCTGGTCCAGGTGGCGCAGCCGCTCCAGCTCCTTCGAGGCGGTCATGTCGCGCAGGACGACGATGGTGCCGCGGACCGCGTTCTGCTCGTCGCGCAGGATCGAGGCCGAGACCGCGAGCGCGAGCTCCGCGACGGAGGGGAGCTTGACCGTGACGTGGCGCTCGATCGCGAACCCGTTCTCGTGGGTCTCCTCGAGCAGCGGCGCCAGCCAGCTCCGGACCTCGGCGGAGAGCGCCTCGCGATAGTCGTGGCCGACGGTTTCGCCGGACGCGTCGAGCATCATCAGCGCGTTGCGGTTGACCTGCGTGACGCACCCCTGCGGGTCGAGCGTCAGGATGCCGTTGTGGATCGACTCGATGACGTCGCGCAGGAAGGAAAGGGTGTTGGCAACGACCCGGTGCTGCTCCTGGAGATGCTGGAGCAGCCGCGCCGAGTGCAGCGCGCCCGAGGCGACGTTCGCGAGCAGCGTGACCTGCTCCAGGAGCTGCGGCGTGATCGAGTCTTCGCCCGAGGGCGAGTCGATGTACATGAAGCCGATGACTTCGCTGCGCACCATCAGGGGCACGACGGTGAGGGTGTGTTCCTCGCCGATCGGGATGGTGGTCGGCTTGCGCTCCTTGATCACCCACTGGATGATCTCGTTGTTGAGCATCAAGCCCGGGCCCTTGCGCCGGATGATCTTGGTCTCTTCGGATTTGCGGCGCACCCGGAACTCGACCTGGCCCTCGCCGATGAGCGAGAGCATGATGTCGTCGGACTTGACGACCTCGCGCACGGCATCGACCAGGAGGCGCAGGATCTCGTTGATTTCGCGGGCGGAGGCGATCTTGGAGGCGATGTCCTTGAGACCTAGAAGGTCCGCCACCGTCCGCTGCAGCGCGTCGTTTTCGCGCCGCAGCTCCTCCATTTCCTTCCGCAGGTCCTCGACGGTTTCCATGGATCGCGCTCGCTTGCCCGGCAGGATCGTGAAAATCGCGGGGTCGGGGATTCGGTGGATGCTGGGCCGTGCGTGTGGGTGGGGGGAACGCCCTAGCGGGTGAAGTCGAGGAAGACCACCGCGCGCTCCATCTCGATCAGCGTCTCCTCGAGGATGGTGTCGAGCGCGGTCATGGGCAGGCCCAGGGTCTTCCAGGCGTAGTCGGAAAGGGCCGGGATCTTGCGGTCGCCGCCCGAGCCGATCTGGAGCGCGCGGCAGACGATGTCGGCGAGGTGGACGATCGCCACCTGGCGCACGTTCTCGCTCGCGAGCGCGGGGTTGTGATGCGAGGCCGCCGACTCGATCAGCCCCTTCGACAGGTTCCACTTCTGGAAGAGCCACGAACCGATTTCGGCGTGCGTAACCCCCAGCACCTCCTCCTCGGCCTTGGCGATCAGGATGTTGCGCGACTGCACCAGATCCAGCACCTCCTGGAACTGCTCGTGCAGGAACTGGTCGATCACGATCTTGCCGACGTCGTGCAGGAGCCCGGCGATGAAGAGC
>JACRIP010000123.1 GCA_016220045.1 Planctomycetota bacterium | reverse complement strand
CCTCCCTCTCCTCCCTCTCCTCCCTCTCCTCCCTCTCCTCCCTCTCCTCCCTCTCCTCCCTCTCCTCCCTCTCCTCCCTCGCGCTCCTTCGCGCTCCCCCCGCATCCTCGCTACGCCGGGCTGAGCGCCGGATGGATGCCGCTGGCGACTCGACCCGGGATATACCCCAGGATGCGCGCGAGCGTTTCGCGCAGCTCCTGGCGCGCGACGATCAGATCGACGAAGCCGTGATCGAGCATGAACTCCGCCCGCTGGAAGCCCTTCGGCAGCTCCTGCTTGATCGTCTGCTCGATGACGCGCGGGCCGGTGAAGCCGATGAGCGCCTTCGGCTCCGCGATCACGATATGTCCGAGCGCGGCGAAGCTCGCCATCACGCCCGCCATCGTGGGATGGGTGAGCACGGAGACGAAGACGCCGCCGGCGTCGTGCAGGCGTGCGATCGCGGCGCTGGTCTTCGCCATCTGCATCAGCGACAGGCAGCCCTCGTACATGCGCGCGCCGCCGCCCGAGCCGGAAATCACCACGTAGGGCAGCTTCTCCTGCGCCGCCAGCTCGGCGCCGCGCGCGATCTTCTCGCCGACCACGCTGCCCATGCTGCCCATGATGAAGCGCGAGTCGGTGACGCCGAAGACCAGGGGCTTCGACTGGATGGTGCCGACGCCGACGATGGCAGCGTCGCGCAGGCCGGTCTGGATCTGCGTCTCGGCCAGGCGGTCGCGGTAGACGTTGACGCCGACGAAGCCGAGGGGATCGACCGGCGTCAGGTCTTCCCAGAGCTCGTGGAAGGAGCCGGGGTCGAGGAGGAGCTGGATGCGCTCCGGCGCCGTCATCGGGAAATGGTAATTGCACTCGGGGCAGGTGTTGTTGCGCTCCTCGACCACCTTTTTGTAGATCAAGGCGCCGCAGTCGTCGCAGCGCATCCACAGCCCTTCGGGCAGGTCGCGCTTGCGCCGGAAGACGAACTTCTTGAGGCCGTCCCACGCCATGGCGGGGGGATCTCCTAGGGTCGAGGGGTCGCCGCCGCGCGGTCGCGCAGGCCCTTGATCGCGGCACGCGGTTCGGGGTCGCCGAAGACCGCCGTGCCGGCCACCAGGACGTTCGCGCCCGCCGCGACGGACTTCCCTACGGTGTCCATGTTGATCCCGCCATCCACTTCCACGCTCACGCGTTCGCCCGACATCAGCCGGAGCTCGTGGATCTTGGCCGAGACCTCGTCGATGAACTTCTGGGCGCCGAACCCGGGCCACACGGTCATGGCCACGATCATGTCGATCTCGCCGAGAAACTCGAGCACGAGCGAGGCGGGCGTGGTCGGATTGAGCGCGAGCCCGACCTTCTTGTCTCGGGTAATCACTGCAGCGATGAAGTCGCGCACGCGGCGGCGCGACTCGTCGTCGAGGTACTGGTAGCCTTCGAGGGTCCAGCCGCGAGGAGCGCGCCGGCGCCAGGCGGTCGGGACGAAGGCCTCGACGTGCGCGGTGAGGATGTCGGCGCCGGCGTCGATGTAGGCGTCCACGACGTCCCAGGGTCGCTCGATCATCAGGTGGACGTCGAGCGGCACCGTGGCGAGGCCGCGGATCGACTTGATGACGGCCGGTCCGATGGTCAGGTTGGGGACGAAGTGCCCGTCCATGACGTCGACGTGGATCCAGTCGGCGCCGGAGCGCTGGACATCGAGCACCTCCTCGCCGAGACGCGAGAAGTCCGCGGCGAGGAGCGACGGGGAGATGCGGATCGGCGGCCTGGCGGGGGCCGCGGCCGGCTCGGTCATGGCGCGCCGCCCGTCAGTTCTTGCGGAAGGACAGGATCACCGCGTCTAGGTGCAATACCCGGTATTCGTCGTTCTTGAAGTAGAAGTAGTGCCCTTCGACGCCCTCGACGCTCTCCTCGAAGGCCACGACCGTCTCGGCGTCGGGGAGTTCGCGGAAGCAGGCGCCGGCCTCGTCGAAGCCGTCGCCCTTGCCCACGACCATGCCGAACTTGATCGGGGAGCCCTTGGGACAGTGCAGGTCCACGTCGGGCGGGGGCTCGGGCAGCATCTTCACCAGCAGGTTGATCCCGTAGACCCGGTAGGGCAGGGGGCTGGTCTTCTCCTCGTCGGGCGGGCGCGAGGCACCGCGCATGGTGGAATTCTCCATCGAATGCTACCGGTTCGTCAAGGCCGCCACTCCCGGCAGGTCCTTGCCCTCGAAGAACTCGAGCGTGGCGCCGCCGCCGGTCGAGACGTGCGACATTTGCTCGGCCAGGCCGAACTTGTAGACCGCGGCCGCCGTGTCGCCGCCGCCGACGACGGCGAAGGCCTTGTTCACGGCGACGGCCTTGGCGATCGCCTTCGCCACCGCCTGGCTGCCCATCGCGAACTTCGGGTTCTCGAAGATCCCGACCGGGCCGTTCCACAGGATCGACTTCGCGCCCGCGATCTTCTGCTCGAAGGCCTGGAGGGTCTTGGGGCCGATGTCGACGCCGATCCAGCCGTCGGAAATGGCGCCGGTCTCGATGCGGATGCGCGCCTTGGGGTCGATCTTGTCGGCGACCAGGTGATCGATCGGCAGGACGACTTCGACCCCCATCTTCGCCGCCTTTTCCAGGATGGCGTGCGCCGTACCGATATGGTCGGCCTCGAGCTTCGAGCCGCCGATGGCCTGGCCCTTGGCCTTCAGGAAGGTGTAGGCCATGCCGCCGCCGATCAGGAGCGTGGCGGCGCGCCCGAGCAGGCTGTCGAGCACCGTGATCTTGTCGGAGACCTTGGCGCCGCCGAGGATCACGACGAACGGCTTCTCGGGCGACTCCACCAGCTTGCCCAGCCCCTCGATCTCCTTCTTCATGCACGCGCCGGCGGCGGCCTTCAGGTACTTGCCCAGGCCGACGACGGAGGCGTGCGCGCGGTGCGACGCGCCGAAGGCGTCGTTGACGTAGACTTCGCCCAGGATCGCGAGCTTGCGGGCGAACGCGTCCTCGTTCGCCTCCTCGCCGGGATTGAAGCGCAGGTTCTCGAGCAGGAGGATCTCGCCCTCCTTCATCTTGTTGACCGCCTTATCGACCTCGGGCCCGACGCAGTCGTTGAGCTTCTTCACCGGCCGCTCGATGAGCTGTTCGAGGCGCTGCGCGATCGGATCGAGGCGCAGCTTCTCGTCCACGCCCTTGGGCCGGCCGAGATGGGTCATCAGGATGATCTTGCCCTTGTTATCCAGGATATGCCGGAGCGTGGGCAGGGTGGCGCGGATGCGCGAGTCGTCGGCGACCTTGCCGGCGTCGTCGAGGGGGCAATTGTAATCGACGCGGACGAGCACGCGCTTGCCGCTTACCTTCATGTCGTGAATCGTCAGCTTGGCCACGGAGGTCTCCTTGCTGGGGTAGAGGGCTACTTGGCGTTGTGGGCGAATTCGATCAGGTCGACCACGCGGTTGCTGTAGCCCCACTCGTTGTCGTACCACCCGAAGACCTTGACGCAGTTGCCGTCAAGGACCATGGTGAGCTTGGAATCGAAGACGCAGCTCGCGGTGCTGCCGACGATGTCCTGCGAGACGATCTCGTCCTCGGTGTATTCCAGGACGCCCTTCATCGGGCCGGCGGCCGCCTGCTTCATGGCGGCGTTGATTTCCGCGACGGTCGCGGGCCGCTTGAGCTCGGCGACGAGATCGACCATCGAGCCGTCCGGCACGGGCACGCGCACGGCCACGCCGTCGAGCTTGCCCTTGAGCTCCGGGATGACCTCGCCGATCGCGCGCGCGGCGCCGGTGGTGGTCGGGATGATGTTGAGCGCGGCGGCGCGCGCCCGGCGCAGGTCCTTGTGCACCAGGTCGGCCACGCGCTGGTCGTTCGTGTAGGCGTGGATCGTCGTCATCAGCCCGCGGGTGATGCCGAAGGTGTCGTTCAGGACCTTGGCCATCGGACCCAGGCAGTTGGTCGTGCAGGAGGCGTTCGAGATGATCTTGTGCTCGGGCTTGAGGTGGCCGGGGTTGACGCCCATCACGATCGTGGCGTCGATCTTGTCCTTGGCCGGGACCGTCAGGAGCACGCGGCCTGCGCCCTGGTCGATGTGCTTCTGGCAATCGGCCTTCGAAGTGAAGACCCCGGTCGATTCGACTACGAAGTCGATCTCGTACTGTTTCCAGGGGAGCTTGGTCGGGTCCTTCTCGCCGAGGACCCTGATCTCCTGGCCGTTGACGACCAGGGCGCCGTCCTTGGCCGTGACCGTGCCGTCGAAGCGGCCGAAGACCGAGTCGTACTTGAGGAGGTGGGCCAGGGTCTTGGCATCGGTCAGGTCGTTGATGACCTGGATCGAGAAGCCCGGGCGCTTGAGCATGAGCTTGAAGACGTGGCGTCCGATGCGGCCGAACCCGTTGACGGCGATGCGGATGGACATCGGCAAACTCCTCCAGAGGGGTGGAATGGCGGGAGCTGGGGAAGGGACGGGCGCGGCCGGCGGAACCGGCGGCCCGGGCCGCGGTAGGCCCCTTCGAGGGAACGTAACAGTATAGTCCGACGTTCCGCAAGGTCAAGCAAAATGGACGTTACCGGCGCTTCTCGCTTGACGGCGAGGGGCCGGATGCTAGAATGCTCCGCTTCCTTTTCACCTGGAGGCAAGCTCATGCGCCGTGCCCCGCTCCCCGTGCCGCTGCTCCGCGCGCCGGTCGCCGGCGTCGCCCTGCTGGCGCTCTTCCTCCTGCCCGCCACGCTCCTCGAGGCCGCATCGGTGCGGGAGAAGGACGCCGTTTGCTCCTTCTGCGCCCAGCCCTTCCAGGGCCTCGAAATCGTCGCCGAGGACTTCGCCGTAGGCCCGCCCGATCCCGACCTCTTCGTCCGGCCCCTGAACGGCGCCCCGCGCGAGTTCTTCACCGTCTGGACCTGCCCCTCCTGCTACTACAGCGCGCTCGCGGTCGAGTTTGCCACCCCGCTTACCGCGGAGGAGAAGGCGGCCGTCGCCCCGCAGATCAAGGAGCTCAAGTGGCTCCGGCCCGAGGGCATGGCCGAGAAGCCCGAGTCGCAGATCCGCATCCCCGGCTGGTTCAAGCACAAGGCCATGTACCTCTGCGCCAAGGCCCGCGGCGTGCCCAGCTTCGTGCTCGGCAATATCCTGCTGCGCGGCGCCTGGACTGCCCGCGTCACCCACGATACGATGGATCGGGACCCGAAACTCGCGCAGATGTACAAGGAGATCGCCGCGAATTTCGTCGCGCGCCATGCGGCGGACCTGGCGCCCAAGCCGGCGGCGGGCAACGGCGCGGGCGTGGCCCCGGATTCCGGCGCGCACGACCTGGTTCCGGAACAGGGATTCGCCGTATACCGCCTGCTGCTCACCCACGGGCGCCTGGTGCTCAAGGACCTGGAGAAGGGGGAGTTCACCGAGGAGGAGAAGCCGGTCGCCTGGTTCATGGCCGGCTACTTCCTGCGCGAGGGCGGCGAGCATCGCGAGGCGATCGGCGCGCTATCGCAGGTGAAATCCTTCGCCAAGACGCCGGCGCGGCTGCAGGAGATGGCGTCGTCGGAGCTGTATCTGCAGAAGGTCGAGCAGGAATTCCAGGAGCAGGCGCTCGCGCATTTCGCGGCGGCGCTGGAGAAGAAGGAAGTCGAAGACCTCGAGCGCACGACGGCCTGCACCTACCTGATCGGGGAGCTGAACCGCCGGCTGGGGAACGCCGCGGAGGCCGCGCGGAATTTCGACGTGGTGCTCCAGGACGCGCGGCTCACGGCGGGCGAGGCGGCGAAGAACCGCACCCTGCGGGCGTACCTGTCCTGGGCCAAGGCGCAGCGAGCTCTGGTCGCGGGGAAGTAAGGGCCGGCCGGCACGGAAGTGGGGGCAGGTGCACGCCGTAGGGGCGTGTCTGGGCCGGTCCCCCGTAGCCGGGGGCGAAGGGGGATGCCCGCCCCGCCTTCGCGGGCCGTAGCCCGCTGCGGCGGGCGCAGGCCCGAGGCCGCAGGATTCGGCCCCTCCGGGGGACCACGAGGGTCGCCCCTGCAGTCGAGTGGGAACCGCGGGAATCAAGGACAGCAGGTCTGATCATCGACGGGTGGAGAGGCAGAGCCGATGCCGACCCAGGACGAGCTGCTCTTGGGACAGATCGTGGTGGCGAGTGGCCGGGTCAGCCCGGATGAGCTGGCGCGCTGCATTGCGGAGCAGGCGGCGCAAGAGCCGCCACCGCCGCTGGCCGCCATCCTGCTCGGCAAGGGCTATCTGCGGCCGTGCGATCTGGACGACCTGCTGGAGACGCATCCGTCGCTCGTCCTGACCGCGGGCGGCGACGGCGCGCCGCTGCGCGTGGCGGACCTCGAGCGGCAGCTCGGCGGGAGCGCCGGGAGCGGGGCTCGAGGCGGGGCCGCGACCGGTGCCGGCGTGCCGGCTGCGGCGACCGGGCCCGAGATGGCGATGGGGATCGGGCCGGCGTCCGAGTCGAAGTCGGGACGGGGACGGATCGATCCGCTGCGCATCCTCGGCCGGGCCGCGGTGGCCTTCCTCGCCGTCGGCGTCGTGGCCGGCACCGGCTTGCTCAACGAGGATCTGCGGGAGCAGGTCGGCCGCTGGCTGCAAGGTCCGATCGGGCCGGGCGCGGTCGCCGCGTCGGGGACCGGGACGGGCGTGTCCGGTCCGGCCGGCGCACGCAAGGAGGCCCGCGGCGGCGGGGCGGCCCCGGCCGGGGTG
>JACRIP010000122.1 GCA_016220045.1 Planctomycetota bacterium | reverse complement strand
CCGGCGGTGCCCGCGCCGCAGGAGCCGCGGCCGTCGGCGCGGACGGCGGCGGCGGCGGCGGCGGCGGCTCCGAGGATCTGGCCGACGGCGGCAACGGCGGCAACGGCAGCTTTGGCGCGGGCGGCGGCGGCGGGGGCGCCGGCGGCACAACTTCCGGAGCCGGCGGTGCCGGCGACACCTTCAACGATGCCTTCGGCACTCCCTTCGGCGGTGGAGACGGCGGCGCCGGCGGCGTGTATAACGTCACCGGTGGCGGCGGCGGCGGCGGTGGCGGCGGATTCGGCGGCGCGATCTTCCTGGACGTCGGGAAAACGGCCATCTTGAACGACGTGACCTTTACCGGCAACACCGTAGGCGGCGGCGCGGGCGGCGCCGGTTTTGTCGCGGGCGCGGCCGGCGCGGCCACCGGCTCCGGCGTCTTCATCCGCAGCGGCGTGCTCACGTACAACGTGACGGCCGGTACGCTCACCCTCGCGAACCAGCAGATTTCCGGTATCGGCGCCGCTCCGGCAGAGGCCGCCTTCGTCAAGGGCGGCGCGGGGATCCTCGTCCTCAACAACGCGCCGGTCAACAACTCCACCGGCACGACGACGGTGAACGCCGGCATCCTGCGGCTCGGCGCCGCCGCGCAGATCCCCGATGGCTCGGCCCTGACGGTGACCGCGCCCGGCGTCCTGGATCTCAACGATTTCAGCGAAACGGTCGGCTCGCTCGCCGGCACCGGCGGCGTGACGCTCGGTACCGGAACGCTGACGGCCGGCGGTGACGGCACCTCGACGGCGTTCTCCGGCGCCATGTCCGAGACGGGTGGATTCACCAAGGTGGGCGCGGGAACGCTCACCCTGGGCGGCGACAACACCTACACCGGCGCGACCGCCGTCAACGCGGGCGCGGTGACCCTGTCGGCCACGGGCAACCTCTCCAACACGAGCGGCGTCACGGTGCTCGCGGGCGCAACCTTGAGCACGGGCGGGCCGAATCAGATCAACGACGCGGCCGGCGTGGACGTGT
The DNA here is from genome assembly GCA_016220045.1 of Planctomycetota bacterium. Classification (GTDB taxonomy): domain Bacteria; phylum Planctomycetota; class MHYJ01; order WSZJ01; family JACPWG01; genus JACRIP01. The sequence goes on along the minus strand of JACRIP010000122.1, from coordinate 4,605 downwards.
CCGGCACCTGGAACCTCGGCGGCGCTGAGACCGTCGCGTCGCTCCAGGACTCCGGCGTGCCCGGCGCGGTCAACCTGGGCGCGAATACCCTGACTGTGGCCGTTGGCGGGACCACCTTTGAAGGCATCATCTCCGGCACCGGCGGGTTCACGAACGGCGCGGGGGTAACGACCCTGAACGGCGCGAACACCTACTCCGGCGCCACCACGGTTACGGCCGGCACCCTGAACATGAACGGCGCCACCAACGGCACCGGCTCGCTCTCGGTCACGGGCATCCTGAACCTGGGCGATGCCGCCGGCGATGCCGCCAACTCCGTGACGGTAGCTACGGTAAACGCCGGGGGCGTGCTCAACCTGCTCGGCACGCTCGCGGGCGCCACGACGGTGACCGTGAGCGCCACCGGGACGCTGACCAATGGCGCTGCGGAGCGCATCAACAACACCGCCGACATCACGGTGGACGGAATCTGGAACCTGGGCGGCTTCGCGGAGACGGTCGATTCGGTGACGGGAGCAGGAACCGGCGCGATCAACACCGGTGGCGTGGGCGGCATTCTCACCACCGGTACCGCCAACGGCGGCGGCACCTTTGCCGGCGTGATCTCCAACACCGGCGGCCTGGTCAAGAACGGCACCGGCACGATGACGCTCTCGGGCGCCAACACTTACACCGGCACGACGACGGTCAACGCCGGCCGCCTCGACGTCACCGGCTCCACCGCGACCAGTCTGCTGACCACCGTCGCCGCCGGCGCCACGCTGGGCGGCACCGGCACCGTGGGCCCGACCGTCGTCAACGGCACCGTCGCCCCCGGCCTCTCGGTCGGCACGCTCACCGTCCAGGGCAGCTTCACCCAGAACGCCGGTTCCACCTACCAGGCCGAGCTGAACGGCGCGGCGAACTCCGGCGACAAGATCAATGTCACCGGCGGGGTCGGCGGTACGGCGACGATCAACCCCGGCAGCACCCTGGCGATCCGCGGCCTGGTCGGTCAGACCTATCATGTCAGCACCAACTACACCATCGTCTCCACCACCGGCGGGGTCGCCGGCACCTACAGCACGGTCACCTCGAACATCGGGTTCATCACGGCCGTGCCCAGCTACACCGCCACCGAAGTCCGGCTCACCCTGGGCTCGAACCTCGCCATTCAGACCGGACTCAATGGCAACCAGCTCGCCATCGCCAACGTTCTCGACGGCGCGAGCTTGACCATTACGAGCGAAGATGCGCTCGCGGTCTTCGACACGCTGACCACGCTGAACCTCCTCTTGCTGCCGGACGCCATCAACCAGGTCGACCCCTCCGAAGCGGGCGAGAACTCGACGGCGGCCGCTTTCGTCGGCAACAGCCTGGCCTACAACGCCGGGAGCGCGGCGCACGACGGCCTCCTCAGTGGCGGTGGCGGCTCTTCGATGAGCTACAGCGCGCTGTCGTTCAACGACACCCCCTCGCAGGACAACATGATGGTCTTCCCGCCGCCGCCGCTGCCCGGCGCGACCCAGCGGCGCCGCCCGGCCGGCGAAGCCGGTCAGCTCCAGCCCACCGCCCCGCCCGGACCCGCTCCGCTCATCAGCACCTGGATCACCGGCTTCGGCGCCGGCTCCAGCGTCAAGGGCAACCCCCTGGCCGACGGCTTTGACGCCCGCACCGGCGGCCTCTCCGGCGGCCTCGGCTATCGCGTCAAGCCCGACTTCATCGTCGGCCTCGCGGTCGGCGGCGCCTTCACCACCGTCGACGGCGACGGCAACTCCGGCTCGGCCGACATCTCCTCCTGGAGCATCGGCGCGTACGCCGGCCATCGCTTCGGACCCGCCTACGCCACCGCCTACGCCGGCTACACCGGCCATGACTTCGACACCGAACGCCACATCGTGTTCGGCGCCATCGACCGGGTCGCGAACGGCGACCACGACGGCGACGAAATCGACTGCCGCGTGGAGCTCGGCGATGACATCGACGCCGGCGATTTCACGGTCACGCCGTTCGGCGCCCTGACCTACGCCAACCTCGACGAGGAAGGCTACGACGAAAACGGCGCCGATTCGCTCAACCTCCACATCGACGGCACCACCACCGAGTCGCTGCGCGGCCAGCTCGGCGCGCGCTTCTCCACGACCTTCGACGTCGGCTCCGCGCGCTTCACGCCCATGGCCGGCGCCGCCTGGGAGCGCGAAATGCTCGACGAAAACCAGCGCTCCACCACCGGGCACTTCCTCGAGTTCTCCGACTCCGACTTCTCGGTGCGCGGCGTCGAAGTGGTGGACAACGCGGCGATCGCGCTCTTCGGGCTGAACATCGAGTTCAGCCGCCGCGTCCGCGGGTTCATGGGCTACCAGGGCCGCTTCAGCAGCATCGAAGAGAACCACACCGGCCGCGGCGGCCTCGAACTCGGCTTCTAGGGCGCATCCGGCATCCACCGTACGACGACCCACGACCGGCGTCCCGCGCCGCAAGGCACGGGACGCCGGTTTTTTTTGGGCGCCGGGCCCCCCCGCACCGGGGGAGCCGGCGGGAATCGTGACGCAGGGGCGGCCCGGTGGCCGCTGCGGCACGCTGGTCGGCCGGGCCACCAGGGGGCGGGCACAAGGCCCGCCCCTACAGAGCCACGGGTTCCCGCGCTGCCCACTGCCCAAGTCGGGTCCCCTGGAACCACCTCTCAAGCGGTGTTCACAAAGGGTTCGTTCACGGTTCCCCTGCCCCCTTCGCCCTGCCCCCTACGCCCTGCCCCCTTCGCCCTGCCCCCTTCGCCCTGATCCCTGACCCCTGACCCCTCGCCCTTCGTCCCGCGTCACTCGCCCTTCCCGCCGCGCACCCGGATCACGTTCCAGAACAGGCGTCCGTGGTCGCCGCTCTCCGCCGCCAGGCGCAGGAGCACGCCGAGGTCCCGCGGCTTGGCCCCCTCGAACACCGTCTTCCCGTCAAGCGACAGCCGCACCGGCGCCGCGAGGTCGAGCTCCGGCCCGCCCAGCCAACAGTCGAAATCGCCCAGGTGATCGCCGTAGACCTGGATGCGGTTGCCGGGCTTGATCTCCGCGCGCACGAAGGGCGCCGGCGGCGGGCTCCGGGTCGGATCCGGCGTCGGCCACTTGCCGCCCGGCGGCAGGGTCGGGCAAATCCAGTAGGCACGGCGCGGCCCGTCCGGCGCCAAGACCGCCCGCACGAGCGCCGGCCAGACCGTGCGCGTCTTCCGGTCCATCCAGCCGTACCAGGAAAGCGCGTGCGCGTGCGTCAGTTCGAGCATGTGCCCGCGCTCCTGATCCTCGACGACCGTCAGGTCCGCCCCCAGCTTTTCGAGGATGCGCGTCGCCTCCTGATTGCGCCCGGCAATGCCGCCCGCGTTGCCGGCGGAGTCGTAGAGCCCGTAGTAGGAGAAGATGGGCAGCGCGAGCAGGCTCTGCAGCCGCCCCTCGGCGATGCCGAAGGGCGCGCCGGCCATCGGCAGGATGCCCGCCCAGCGATCCGCGAACTCGATCCCCAGGTCCCAGGAGGCGTGTCCCCCCATGCTGTACCCGGTGAGGTAGGTGCGGTCGGGGTCCACGGCGAAGCGCGCGCGGACGTGGTCGATGGCGGCCAGGATGCAGGCGCGCTCCAGTTCGGTCTTGCCCCAGCCCTTGGTGCGAAAGGCGGTTGCGGTGGGCGCGAGCAGCAGGTAGCCCTGGTCCCCGGCCAGCGAACGCCACCAGCCGAGCATCGCCTGCCCCTGGCCGCCGGTGGGATGCAGCGTCACGAGGAGCGGGCAGGGCCGGCTGGGGCGGTAGGTCGCGGGCACGAAGAGGTGGTAGCGCGCGCTGGAGCGGTCGTAGGGGACCTCGTACTCCTCGGCGTAGGTCCCGGGGTCCCCGGGGCTGGGGTGCGGAGCGCGGCGGACGATCTCCTCCCAGAGCGCGGGCGCGAACTCGGTAAAATCCCGTAGCCGGCCGCAGATCGCGTCGCGCCAGGCGGCGTCGGGGGCGACGAGGGCCTGGTGTACGAGGCGTTCGGCCTGGAGCAGGCGGTCGGCGCGCGCCGGCAGGTAGTTCGGCGGGGCGACCGCGCCATAGAGTACCAGGGCGCGGGCGGCGCCGAGCACGGCGCGGACTGCCGCGGGCGGGGCGTCGAGGGGGAGCGGGAGGGCGGCGAGGGCGGCGAATTCGGCGTCGTAGCGCGCCGGATCGACGACGGAGCCGGGGTGGGAATCCGGGCCGAAGAGGTGGGCGAGCGGCAGGTCGTGCTCGTCGGGCGGGAGGGCGAGGGTCGCGGAGCGGAGGCGGCCGAAAGCCTGGGCCAGGCGCGTCCAGGCCTCCTGGGCGCGCGCGGCGCGGTCGCGTCCGGCGCGCGCCCCCGCGGCGACGGCGGCGTCGGCGGAGGCGGTGAGCCGCTCGAAGGTGCGCCGCGCCTCGACCAGGTCGCCCGCGCGCGCCTTGCGCTCGGCCTCCGCCAGCTCCAGCGGCGGGAGCGGGCCGGGGAAGGGGCGGGGAGGCTCCTCCGCGGCGAGAGTCGCTGCGAGTGCCAGAGTGAGGAGTGTGGCGCAGGACCACGAAGAGAAACGGGAACACAAAGGGCCACCAAGCGAAGACCACGAAGGGCCACGAAGTCGGGCGGCCGATGGGGCGGGCAGGG